>NZ_JAGKSG010000025.1:0-75155 GCF_018119385.1 Massilia sp. AB1
GCGGCAGGAGCGGCAGGATTAGCGGTCGGCGCCTGGGCGGCCGGCTTGGCGCGCTCGTTCAGCTCGCGGTTCGCTTCGCGCGCGGCCTCGCGGTTGCCGTACAGCGGCTTGTTCGGATCGGTCGCCTTGCTCGGATCGAGGTCGGCCGGGCGGCCGGCCTTGTTGGAGCGGTCGGTGAACGGAGACGCGCCCTTGGTGATCATGAGGGCGACCGCCACCGCGATCCCGAGGCCGATGATCAGGCCGATGATGATGCCGGTCAGGGTGCTGCCGCGCTGGCGCAGCGCAGAAAAAGGTCGGGTGACGGTCATGTCGCTTTCAGTGTAATGACGATGTGCGAAGGTCTGCTGCTTACATTTTCTCGGGCGCCGAGACCCCGATCAGGGCCAGGCCGTTGCGCAGCACCTGGCGGATGGCGGCGGCCAGGGCCAGGCGGGCGAGCTTGAGCTGCTCGTTATCGTCGAGCAGCCACTTGTGCGCGAAGTAGTAGCTGTGCAGCTCGCCGGCCAGTTCGCGCAGGTAGAACGCGACCTGGTGCGGGCCCAGCTCGACCAGCGCGCGCTGCAGCATCTCGGGATAGGACGACAGCTTGGCCAGCAACTGCGATTCGTGCGATTCGGTCAGCGGCGCCAGGTCGACATTGGTCAGCGAGGCGACGTCGCCGCCCCAGTTGGCCAGCGCCGAGCAGATGCGCGCGTGGGCGTACTGCACGTAGTAGACCGGATTCTCGTCGCTCTTCGCGAGCGCGACGTCAACGTCGAACACGAACTCGGTGTCGGCCTTGCGCGAGATCAGGAAGAAACGCACGGCGTCGCGGCCGCGGGTGATGTCGCCGTTGCCCGACCATTCGATCAGGTCGCGCACGGTCACGTAGGAGCCGGCGCGCTTGGAGATCTTGACCTCCTCGCCGTTCTTCATGACGGTGACCATCTTGTGCAGCACGTAGTCGGGGTAGCCCTGCGGGATGCCGATGCCGACCGCCTGCAGGCCGGCGCGCACGCGCGCGATGGTGCCGTGGTGGTCGCTGCCCTGGACGTTGATCGCCTGGTCGAAGCCGCGGCGGAACTTCTGGATGTGGTAGGCCACGTCCGGCACGAAATAGGTATAGGTGCCGTCGGACTTGCGCATCACGCGGTCCTTGTCGTCGCCGTATTCGGTGGTCTTGAGCCAGAGCGCGCCTTCCTGCTCGTAGGTCTTGCCGGCATCGACCAGGGCCTGGACGGCGGCTTCCACCTTGCCGTCCGCGTACAGCGAGGACTCCAGGTAATAGTTGTCGAACTTGACGCCGAAGGCCTGCAGGTCCATGTCCTGCTCGTTGCGCAGGTAGGTCACGGCGAAGCGGCGGATCGATTCGATATCGTCGACGTCGCCGCTGGCGGTGGCCGGCAGGCCGTCGCTGGCCGAGACGGTCTTCCTGGCCAGGTAATCGGCCGCGATGTCGGCGATGTAGTCGCCGTTGTAGGCCGATTCGGGCCATTCGGCGTCGCCCGGCTTGAAGCCGCGTGCGCGCGCCTGCACCGAGGTGGCCAGGGTGGCGATCTGCACGCCGGCGTCGTTGTAGTAGAACTCGCGGGTCACCTGGTGGCCCTGCGACGCGAACAGCGAGGACAGGGCGTCGCCCAGCGCGGCCTGGCGGCCGTGGCCCACGTGCAGCGGGCCGGTCGGGTTGGCCGAGACGAATTCGATGATCACATGATGGCCGTCGCCCGAGGCGCCGCGCCCGAATGCTTCGCCCTGCTCGAGGATGGTGCGCACCACCGACTGCTTGGCGCCGGCCGCCACGCGCAGGTTGATGAAGCCGGGGCCGGCCACGTCGGCCGATTCCACCAGGCCCTGGGCGGCCGGATCGGCCAGCAGGGCGGCGACCAGGCGCGTGGCCAGTTCGCGCGGGTTGGTCTTGAGCGGCTTGGCCAGCTGCATCGCGATGTTGCAGGCGATGTCGCCGTGGGACGGGTCGCGCGGGCGCTCCAGGACGACGTTCGGGGTCAGGTCGCTGCCGGCGACGATCGGCGCGAGGGCGGCCTGGAACAGGGCAACGATCTGTTGTTTTTGTTGGGCGAGCATGGGGAAGTGGTCGAAATAATAATGAAAATTCGAAGAAAAGCGGATGCCTGATTCGCAGGCAATAAGGGTCCATTATACTGGTTTGGCGCGGCGCCAACACGTGGCCGCGTCCGGCTTAGCATGCTGCGATGTCCATATTGTTAAGGTTCGCCAAAGTCGCAGCCGTTACAATGGAGGCCATTTTTTTGATCACCCAACCGCCATGACCGACAAGCGCCCGACGCTCACCCTGAAACCCAAGGCCAAGGCCTCCACGGCCCGCTCGTCCGCGGCCAAGCCAGGCCCGGCGCGCTCGTCCGGCCCTGAGCGTGCTGCGAAGGGTGGACCGCAGCGGGAGCAGGGCAGGGAGCCGCGCCGCGACCAGCGTCCGGCTCCGGCCCAGCCGCGCCAGGAGCGCATGCCGGACCAAGCCCGGCCCCAGCTGCGCCAGAGCCATGAGGTGAAGGTGGCGCCCCAGCGCGACTACCGTCCCGAGCTCAAGCCCGACTCGCTGGCCCTGGCCCTGCTGGGCGCGGCCAACGCCGTGGCGCGGGTGCGCGCCGGCGCCGCGCTGCCCCAGGCCCTGAGCGGGGTATTCGCGGCCTACGACGCGGCGCCCCAGGCGCGCGGCGCGATCCAGGACATCGCCTACCGCACCATGCGCCAGCTGGGACGCACCGAGGTCCTGCTCGGCCTGATGACTACCAAGGCGCCGGAACCGGCGATGCTGGGCGGCCTGCTGCAGGCCGCGCTGACCCTGCTCGACCCGCCCGAGGGCAGGCCCGCGCCCTACGAGGCCTTCACCGTGGTCGACCAGGCCGTGACCGCCGCCGCCGCCCATCCCGATTTCGCCCACGCCAAGGCCATGGTCAACGCCGTGCTGCGCCGTTTCCTGCGCGAGCGTGCGCAGCTGGTGCAGGAAGCGCTGCGCCAGCCGCTGGCGCGCTGGAACTACCCGCAGTGGTGGATCGACGCCACCCGCACTGCCTATCCGCAGGACTGGGAGCGCATCCTCGACGAGGGCAACGAGCATCCGCCGCTGACCCTGCGCGTGAACCGCAGGAAGGCCGACAGCGCCAGCTACCTGCGCACGCTGGAGCAGGCGGGGATCGCCGCCAGGCAGATCGGCCCGGACGCGGTGCGCCTGGACCAGGCCATCAACGTCAGCCAGATCCCGGGCTTCCACGAAGGCGTGGTCTCGGTCCAGGACGCCGGCGCCCAGCTGGCCGCGCCCCTGCTCGACCTGCAGGACGGCATGCGCGTGCTGGACGCCTGTGCGGCGCCGGGCGGCAAGAGCGGCCACATCCTGGAGACGGCCGAGGTCGACCTGACCTCGGTGGACGCCGACCCGGCGCGCCTGGCGCGCGTGGGCGACAACCTGGGCCGCCTTGGCTTGCAGGCGAAGCTGATCGCGGCCGAAGCCCAGGACCAGGGCTGGTGGGACGGCCGTGCTTTTGACCGCATCCTGGCCGACGTGCCGTGCACGGCTTCCGGTATCGTGCGGCGCCACCCGGACATCCGCTGGCTGCGCCGGAAGTCGGACACGCTCCAACTTGCAACACTTTCTTCCAAAATACTCGACAACCTTTGGCAGATGTTGCTGCCCAATGGTAAATTGTTGTTCGTGACATGTTCGCTCTGGCCCCAGGAATCGGAGGCGCAGGCCGCCGCTTTCGCGGTGCGCCACAACGCCATCCGCCTCGACGCGCCGGGCCAACTGCTGCCAGCCAGCGGTGCCGGGGAGGATCATGACGGTTTGTTCTACGCCCTGTTCCAGAAGAGAGCGCAATAAGCATATTGCTGCGCTCCCCGAACGATACGCTCAATTTTTAAGGCTCCGGCTCACTTGTGACGTTACGATTTTTACGCCTCCTCGCTTGCCAGCTGCTGCTGGTCTTCGCGTGCGCGACGGCGCAGGCGGCCGACGGGATCGAGATCACCAAGGCCGCCATCGAAGCCAGCGAAGACGGCTATCGTCTCGACACGGCCTATGCATTCGACCTGAACCACGGACTCAAGGACGCCATCCAGCATGGCGTGCAGCTGCATTTCACCACCGAGGTCGAGCTGACCCGGCCGCGCTGGTGGTGGCGTGACGAAAAGGCCGTCTCCGAGCGGCGCACCATCCGCATCTCCTACGATGTCCTGACGCGCCAGTACTATGTGCACGTGGTCGGCAGCCAGCAGATGGGCGGCTTCCAGCAAAGCTTCCAGACCCTGGACGAAGCCATGTTCCTGATCCGCCGGCCGAACCGCTGGCTGATCGCGCCGCGCGGCGCGCTCAAGCGCGGCGAGGTGTACAACGTGTCCCTGCGCATGTTCATGGACCGCGAGTACCTGCAGAAGCCGCTGCAGGTCAACGCCTTCAACGATTCCGACTGGCGCCTCGCCTCGAACAAGAAGACCTTCACCTACCGTGCGGAGTAAATCGGTCAATCAGGCGCTGCGCTACGCGCTGGTCGTCGGCGGCGCCGTCGTCTCCATCCTGCTGTTCCTGCTCGCTTCGGCGTCGGACAACTCGGGCTTCTTCGACCGCTACTATGGCTGGCTGCTCGGGCTGAACGCCGGCATGGCCTTCCTGCTGCTGGTCCTCGTGATCGTGGCGCTGGCCCGTCTTTACTCGCGCTACAAGGCCGGCAAGTTCGGCTCGCGCCTGATGGCGCGCCTGGTCTTGCTGTTCGCGGGCATCGGCATCCTGCCGGGCCTGGTCATCTTCATGGTCTCGGTGCAGTTCGTCTCGCACTCGATCGAATCCTGGTTCGACGTCAAGATCGAGGCGGCCCTGGAATCCGGCCTGAACCTGGGCCACGCCGCCCTCGACGAAGCCCTGGTGGAACTGGGCGCCACCGGCCAGACCGCGGCCGCGGCGCTGGCGGGGCAGAACGACACCATGGCCCAGACCGTTCTGAGCCGCCTGCTGGCCGAGACCAGCGGCCTGCAGAGCGCCATGCTGATCGACGCCAACGGCGCCATCGTGTCGATCGCGGCCGAGGACCGCCGTCCGGACCTGGCGGCCGATGCGCCGAATGCGCAGATGCTCAAGGCCGCCGCGATTCCCGGCGGGTATGCGCGGGCCGAGGGCGGCATCGACCGCGACTTCCGCGAACAGACCGAGCAGAACGCACTGGATGCCGTCACCGGCCTGCGCCTGAGGGTGGTGCTGGCGGTGCCGGAGCCGCCCGGGGTGGCGCCGCGCTACCTGCAATTGCTGCAGTCAGTGCCGGTCAACCTGGCTTCCAACGCCGAGGTGCTGAGCACCGCCTATACCGAATACCGGCAACGCTTCGCGGCCCGCACCGGGCTGCGCAAGATGTACATCGAGACCCTGACCCTGACCCTGCTGCTGGCGATCTTCGGCGCCATCGGCAGCGCCTTCCTGATCGCCGGCAACCTGGCCCAGCCGCTGCTGGTGCTGGCCGAGGGCACCCAGGCGGTGGCCGAGGGCGACCTGTCGCCGCGTCCGATCGTCGAGACCAACGACGAACTCGGCACCCTGACCCAGTCCTTCAACGCCATGACCGGCCAGCTGTTCGAGGCGCGCAGCGCCGTCGAGCGCAACCGCGCCGCGCTGCAAAGCGCCAAGGCCCACCTGGAGTCGGTGCTGGCCAACATGTCGGCGGGCGTGATCGTGCTCGATGCCGACGGCACCGTGGTCAATTCCAACGACGCGGCCTACCGCATCCTGCAGGTGGAACCGGGCGCGATGGCCGGTCCGCTGAACCGCATCGCCGGCCTGGAACATTTTTCGAACTGCATCACGCGCGCCTTCTCGGCGCAGAACGCGCACACGGCCGCGGGCAGCGGACGCAAGCGCGCCCACTGGCAGCAGCAGATCGAGATCCCGCGCCGTCCGGGCGGCGACGAGCACGACCACGACATCACCCTGCTGGCGCGCGGTTCGCGCCTGCCGGTGGGGGCGGGCAGCGGCTTCATCGTGGTGTTCGACGATATCTCGGACGTGATCTCGGCCCAGCGCTCGGTGGCCTGGGGCGAGGTGGCGCGGCGCCTGGCCCACGAGATCAAGAACCCGCTGACGCCGATCCAGCTGGCGGCCGAGCGCATGCAGATGAAACTCGAGGACAGCCTGCCGCCGCCGCAGGCCGAGCTGCTGCGCCGGGGCACCAATACCATCGTCAACCAGGTCGACGCGATGAAGCGGATGGTAGACGATTTCCGCGATTACGCGCGCACGCCGCCGGCGGTGCTGCAGCCGCTCGACCTGAACGACCTGATCGACGAGATCCTGCGCCTCTACCTGGCCGAGGACGGTTCAGACATCATCCATGCCGCGCTGGCGCCCGACTTGCCGCGCGTGATGGGCGACCCGACCCAGCTGCGCCAGGTGGTCCACAACCTGATCCAGAACGCCCAGGACGCCCTGTGCGACCGCGGCGCCTGCGAGCCGCCGGCGCGGGTCGACGTGACCACCGAAGCCATCCATTACGAAGGCGCGGACGGCTCGGCCGGCACCGCGGTGCGCCTGGCGATCGTCGACAACGGCCCCGGTTTCTCGCCGCGCATCCTGGCGCACGCCTTCGAACCCTACGTCACCACCAAGGTCCGCGGCACGGGATTGGGGCTGCCGATGGTCAAGAAAATTGTGGATGAGCACGGTGGCCGGATCGACGTCGCGAACCGGACGGACGGATCTGGCGCGGCCATATTCATTTTGCTGCTAAAGTTGGCCCCTGAGGCCGGTGTGGAGACGAACTTGGCCGAAGTGTAAAAGACGCATAGAATCACGCTGTGACGGGTAGGAGTTCTAAGAAATAGATCAGGGAAGGCACAAAGATGGCGAACATACTCGTAGTCGATGATGAAATGGGCATCCGCGAACTCCTGTCGGAGATTCTTGGCGACGAAGGCCATGCCATCACCCTGGCCGAGAATGCGCAGCAGGCGCGCGAAGCACGTGCGGTCGGGGCCCCCGACCTGGTGCTGCTGGACATCTGGATGCCGGATACCGATGGCGTGACCCTGCTCAAGGAATGGCAGCGCGACGGCTTGCTGACCATGCCGGTCATCATGATGTCGGGCCATGCCACCATCGACACGGCCGTCGAAGCGACCCGCATCGGCGCCCTGAACTTCCTCGAAAAACCGATCGCCCTGCAAAAACTGCTGAAGGCCGTGCAGCAGGGCCTGTCGCGCGCCCAGGAAGTGGCGCGCGCGCCGCTGGTGCCGCCGCGTCCGATCGCGCCGAGTGTGCCGAGCATGCAGAGCGCCGCCGCCGAGCCGGTGTCCGCAGCGCCGATGTTCGCTCCGCCGCCGCCGCCCAACGGTGCGCGCGTGGTGCATGCGATCTCGCACGGCGAAGGCACGGGCTATACCCTGTCCTTCGACCTGCCGCTGCGCGAAGCGCGCGACGCCTTCGAGCGCATGTATTTCGAACACCACCTGGGCCGCGAAGGCGGCAGCATGACGCGCGTGGCCGAAAAGACCGGCCTGGAGCGCACCCACCTGTACCGCAAGCTCAAGCAGCTGGGCGTCGAGCCGGGCAAGCTGGCCAAGAAAGGGCAGTGAAGGGCAGTGTCGTCCACCAGCGCCAAAGTGGCCACCACGCTGGTCACCGGCGCCTCCGCCAGCGCGCGCGAGCAAGCCATCTCCACCTTGCTTGCTCGTTTGCCCGGTCAAGCCGCTACGCACCATCCTGACGCGCCCGCCGGCGCGCATATCGATTCGTCATCCTCTTCCGCTTCCGGCGCCGCCACGGCGCGCCTGGAAAGCGCGGTCATCCTCGAAGGCATGGCCGCCTCCAGCACGCCGCTGGTCTCCACTCCCTCTCTCCAGGTCGTGCGCATCGCCCCCGGGTGCCTGTGCTGCGACGGCAATCTCGTTTTGCGTGTAACATTAAATCGACTGCTGCGCCAGCGCCCGCGACATCTGTACATCGGCCTGGCGCGCAGCGAGCACCTTGATCAGTTGCGATCGTGGTTGCAAGACGCACCATACGATCAGCTGTTGGCGCTGAACCCGGACATCCAGACCTGAACACCGGCCGGCACTCCCGGTGAATCCAAGGTCTCTTGAAATCGGTTCGGCCAGCCCCACCTCTTAAGCGAAGTGAAGAGCCCGCCGCCCGCCGCCGCGCGGCAGGTTTCACAAACTCTGATCGAGAGAAGGAGTCATCATGAACATGATCTATAACAGCGAACAGTACAGCGTCGTCGAGTTCGGTGTCGACCGCGAACTCGAGGCCCTGCGTTTCGGCGGCTTCGAGATCGTCGACAAGGCCGGCCGGCGCGAAGCGTTCATCGGCGGCAAACTGGCTCAGTCCTTCCGGCGTGATGTGAACAACCTGATCGCCAGCGAACCGACCATGGAAGAAATCGACGACTTCCTGGGGTCCTACGACACCCTGATGAGCCAACCTGTCGTTCTCCACTGAGCTACTGCACGAAAGGTGCTGCATAAGGGTGCTCCCCTCACCGCATAGCGCCCTGCCGGGCGCCATCGATCTTCCGAACGATGGCGCCCTGGTCTGACGGCATGGTAAGCTGCATCCATGTGTCAGCTACTCGGAATGAACTGCAATGTCCCTACCGACATTGTCTTCTCTTTCACCGGCTTCGCCCATCGCGGCGGCCGCACCGATACCCACCATGACGGCTGGGGCATCGCTTTCTTCGAAGGCGCGGGTGTGCGCCACTTCGTCGATCACCAGGCCGCCATCGCCTCGCCGATCGCCGAACTGATCAAGCATTATCCGATCAAGTCCACCAACGTCATCGCCCATATCCGCAAGGCCACGCAAGGGCAGGTCGCCCTCGAGAACTGCCATCCCTTCGTGCGCGAGCTGTGGGGACGCTACTGGGTGTTCGCCCATAACGGCGACCTCAAGGAATTCCAGCCGGTGCTGGACGGGGCGTTCCGCCCGGTCGGCAACACCGACAGCGAGCTGGCCTTCTGCTATCTGCTGCAATGCCTGCGCCGCGAATTCGGCGACCAGGCGCCCGAGCGCGCGGCCCTGCGCGCCGCGCTCGAACGCCTGGTGCCGGCGATTGCCGCGCATGGCACCTTCAACATGATGCTGTCCGACGGCACGGCCCTGTTCACCCATTGCTCGACCAAGCTGTGCTACGTGGTGCGCAAGTATCCCTTCGTGACCGCCTGCCTGTCGGACGAAGACCTGTCGGTCGACTTCTCGCAGGTGACCACGCCGAACGACCGGGTGGCCATCATCGTGACCGAACCGCTGACCACCAACGAACAATGGACCCAGTTCGCGCCCGGCGAGCTGATCATGTTCGTGGATGGCTTGCCACAATAAGTGGCATAACTGATGCATAAAAGCTAAGGTTCCGACGATAAATTAATGTCTTAAAGCCACTAACGGTTGCGGATGCGGTAAAGTATCCCGATTCGCCGACAGAAAGAGACGAGATGACCGATTCCGCAAGCCTCGACCACGCGTCCCAGCCGCTGCGCATGCGCAACTTCTACCTCGCGCGCCAGCCGGTCCTGGACCGCAACCAGGCGCTGTACGGCTACGAACTGCTGTTCCGCGGCAGCGCCCAGGGCGCGGCGGGCATCGATCCGTCCGCGATCGGCTCGGGCCTGTCGGCCAGCGCCAGCGTCATCCACCATGCTTCCCAGCTCGGCCTGCCGCGCGCGATCGGCGACGCCACCGCCTTCCTGAACGTGGACAAGGAAGTCCTGATGAGCGACATGTTCGCCTTCCTGCCGCGCGAGCGGACGGTGCTGGAGATCGTGCGCTCGGTCGAGCCGGACGACGCGGTGATCGGGCGCATGACCGAACTCGCCTCGCACGGCTTCCGCTTCGCCGCCGAGGCCTCGGCCCACGGCGCCTCGCTGGCGCGCCTGCTGCCGGTGATCGACTTCGTCAAGATGGACCTGCGCGAGCTGCCGGTCGTGACCCTGCTGTCGCTGGCGCCGCGCCTGCGCACCACCGGCAAGCGCCTGGTGGCGGAGAAGGTCGAGACCCACAGCGAATACCGCACCTGCCTGGACATCGGCTTCGACTACTTCCAGGGTTATTACTTCGCCAAGCCGACCGTCATGACCGGCCGCAAGCTGTCGCCTTCGCAGACGACGGTGCTGGACCTGATGAACCTGGTGACCTCGGAAGCCGATAACAGCGAGATCGAGAAGGTGGTCAAGCGCGAGGTGACCCTGGGCCTGAACCTGCTGCGCCTGGTGAACACGCCGGCCGTGGGCGCCACGCGCCGCATCGAGTCGGTTAGCCAGGCCCTGATCCTGCTGGGCCGCCGCCAGCTGCAGCGCTGGCTGCAGATCCTGCTGTATGCGGAACCGGGCGTGCGCGGCCACAGCCAGAGTCCGCTGCTGATGCTGGCCACCACGCGCGCGCGCCTGATGGAACTGCTGGCCCAGCGCCTGCGTCCGGGCCAGCGCAATGTGGCCGACGTCGCCTTCACGGTGGGCATGATGTCCCTGATGGATACCTTGTTCTGCATTCCGATGCAGGACATCGTGGAGCAGATTCCCGTGATCGACGAAGTGCGCCACGCGCTGCTGTTGCGCAAGGGCTTCTTCGGCGAGCTGCTGCGCCTGGCGGAATCGATCGAGCAGATGGGCGACGCCGACGATGCGGTGCTGCCGGCGCTGCACGAGCTGGCGCTGGATGGCGATGACCTGGCGGAGCTCGAGGTATCGGCGTTCGAGTGGAGCGATAAGGTGGTGCGGTACGCGATTTGAGCTAACTCTGATCGTGCAAACTTAGGTTCCGGTCTTCGCCGGAAGTCGTAGGCGCCAGTGGCGCGTACGACGGTTTTTAGGTTAGCAGCCGCATGTACTTCCGCAGTCCGCTCCCTCCGCACGTCGTCCCGGCGGAGGCCGGGACCCAAGTTCACTTGAGCTGAGCCACCGGTCGCCCTAGCCGGTTGCCCTAGCCGGTCGCCCTAGCCGGTTGCCCCCGACTTCGTCCACTGACTGTGCAGCTCCGGATCGCTGCGCAGCTCCCACAATCCCAGCACCACCGTCGCCAGCCCCGACACCAGCAAGCTGGTCGTCATGGTCCTGTCCGGAATGATATCCAGCAGCCAGGGCGATACCGCCACCCAGGCCCCGGCCACGACATTCAGCAGCACCGCCCACACATAGGTCTTGTACAAGTCGAAGGCCGCCAGCACGGCCAGGATGATGCCCGTGATCGTCGCGTTGATCGCCGGCGGGGAGGAAACCGGATAGTTGAATACCCAGGGCGAAACGATCAGCCAGATCCCGGTCAAGAGGATCACCTGATCCTGCCAGCGCTTCGCTGAATAATGGAATCCACCGCGCAGTGCCATGTCCGTTCTCCTTTCCTAGCGTTGGAAATGATGAAGTTGCACTGTCTTAGAAAAGAAAAACGCCGCGAAGTTCGCGGCGTTCCCATGCATGCGCTGGAGGCTTAGAGGTTCGGCGCCAGGTGACGCTCGAGCTCGGCCTTGTCCATGCCGCGGCGGCGCGCCATGTCCTCGACCTGGTCGTCGCCGATCTTGCCGACCACGAAGTACTTCGAGTCCGGATGCGCGAAGTAGAAGCCCGACACAGCCGCGCCCGGATACATGGCGAAGGACTCGGTCAGCTGCATGCCGATCTCGTCCGCCTGCAGGGTACGGAAGACGTCGGCCTTCACCGTGTGCTCCGGGCAGGCCGGATAGCCCGGCGCCGGGCGGATGCCGCGGTATTCCTCGGCGATCAGGGCCTCGTTGCTCAGGTCTTCGTCCGGCGCATAGCCCCACAGGTCGGTACGCACGCGCTGGTGCATGTACTCGGCGAAGGCTTCGGCTAGGCGGTCGGCCAGGGCCTTGAGCATGATCGAGGAGTAGTCGTCGTGCGCGGCCTCGAAGCGCTGCTCGTGCTTCTCGATGCCCAGGCCCGCGGTCACCGCGAACATGCCGATGTAGTCCGCCACGCCCGAGCTCTTCGGCGCGATGAAGTCGGACAGGCACTGGTTCGGACGCTGCTGGCCGTCGACCACCGGCTTCACGCCCTGCTGGCGCAGGCCGTAGTAGGTGAAGGCGACTTCGCTGCGCGATTCGTCGGTATAGATCTCGATGTCGTCGTCGTTGACGCTGTTGGCCGGCAGCAGGGCGATGGCGCCGTTGGCGCTCAGCCAGCGGCCTTCGATGATCTTCTTCAGCATCGCCTGGCCTTCTTCATAGACCTTCGATGCGGCTTCGCCCACCACTTCATCCTTGAGGATGGCGGGGAAGGGGCCGGCCAGGTCCCAGGTCTGGAAGAAGGGACCCCAGTCGATGTAGCGTGCGATCAATCCCAGGTCGACGTTCTTGAATACGCGGCGGCCGACGAACTTCGGCTTGACCGGCGCATGGGCCAGGCGCGCCTTGTTGGCGCGCGCCTGTTCGATCGACAGCAGCGGCAGGGCTTTCTTGCCGGCGTGCTGGATGCGGATGCGCTCGTAGTCCTGGGCCAGTTCGATCACGTAGGCGTCGCGCGTGTCTTCGGTCACCAGCGCCTGGCCGACCGAGACCGAACGCGAGGCGTCCGGCACGTAGACCACCGGGCCTTCGTAGTGAGGCGCAATCTTGACCGCGGTGTGGGCGCGGCTGGTGGTCGCGCCGCCGATCAGGAGCGGGGTCTTGCGCTCGCGGAACCACGGATCGCGCTGCATCTCGCGTGCCACGTGGGCCATTTCTTCCAGCGAAGGCGTGATCAGGCCAGACAGGCCGACGATGTCGGCGTTCTCTTCCTTGGCCTTGGCCAGGATGTCGGAAGCAGGGACCATCACGCCCATGTTCACGATCTCGAAGTTATTGCACTGCAGGACCACCGAGACGATGTTCTTGCCGATGTCGTGCACGTCGCCCTTGACGGTGGCGATCACCATCTTGCCCTTCGGCTTGGCGACGATGCCGGTGCGGCGTTCTTCCTCGGCCTTTTCCTCTTCGATGAAAGGCACCAGGTGGGCCACGGCCTGCTTCATCACGCGCGCCGACTTCACCACCTGGGGCAGGAACATCTTGCCCTGGCCGAACAGGTCGCCGACGATGTTCATGCCGTCCATCAGCGGGCCTTCGATCACGTGGATCGGGCGGCCGTTCGCGGCCAGCACCTGCTGGCGCATTTCTTCGGTATCCTCGACGATCCACTGGGTGATGCCGTGCACCAGCGCGTGCGCCAGGCGCTTCTCGACCGGGGCGTTGCGCCACTCGAGGTTCTGTTCCTGCTTGGCGCCGCCGGCCTTCAAGCTGCCCGCGAATTCGATCATGCGCTCGGTCGCGTCCGGGCGGCGGTTCAGCACCACGTCCTCGACGCGCTCGCGCAGCTCCGGCGGCAGGTCGTCGTAGACGCCGACCATGCCGGCGTTGACGATGCCCATGGTCAGGCCGGCCTTGATCGCGTGGTAGAGGAAGACCGTGTGGATCGCCTCGCGCGCCGGGTCGTTGCCGCGGAAGCTGAACGAGACGTTGGACACGCCGCCCGACACCTTTGCGTGCGGCAGGTTGGCGCGGATCCAGGCGGTCGCTTCGATGAAGTCGTTCGCGTAGTTGTTGTGTTCCTCGATGCCGGTGGCGATCGCGAAGATGTTCGGGTCGAAGATGATGTCTTCCGGCGGGAAGCCGACCTTCTCCACCAGCACTTTATACGCGCGGCTGCAGATCTCGGTCTTGCGCGCGAAGGTGTCGGCCTGGCCCTGTTCGTCGAAGGCCATGACGATCACGGCCGCGCCGTAGCGGCGGCACAGGCGCGCCTGGCGGATGAATTCCTCTTCGCCTTCCTTGAGCGAGATCGAGTTGACGATGGCCTTGCCCTGCACGCACTTCAGGCCCGCCTCGATCACCGACCACTTGGAGGAGTCGATCATCACCGGCACGCGCGAGATGTCGGGTTCGGACGCGATCAGGTTCAGGAAGCGCGTCATGGCCGCCTGCGAATCCAGCATCGCCTCGTCCATGTTGATGTCGATGACCTGGGCGCCGTTCTCGACCTGCTGGCGCGCAACCGACAGCGCCTCGTCGAACTGCTCGTTCAGGATCATGCGCGCGAAGGCCTTGGAGCCGGTGACGTTGGTGCGCTCGCCCACGTTGACGAACAGCGAGCTCTCGTCGATGGTGAAGGGCTCCAGCCCCGACAGGCGCATGGCCACCGGAATCTGCGGCACCTGGCGTGGCGTGTGGTTTTCCAGGATCTTCGCGATGGCGTTGATGTGCTCGGGCGTGGTGCCGCAGCAGCCGCCGGCGATGTTGACGAAGCCGGCGTCGGCGAATTCGCGCAGCAGGGCGGAGGTATCCGCCGGCAGTTCGTCGAAGCCGGTGTCGCTCATCGGGTTGGGCAGGCCGGCGTTCGGGTAGATGCAGACGAAGGTGTCGGCGATCTGGGCCAGTTCTTCGGCGTAGGGGCGCATCAGGGCCGCGCCCAGGGCGCAGTTCAGGCCGATGGTCAGGGGCCTGGCGTGGCGCACCGAGTTCCAGAAGGCGGCCACGGTCTGGCCCGACAGGATGCGGCCCGAGGCGTCGGTGACGGTGCCCGAGATCATCAGCGGCAGGCGCGGCGTCTCCGGGTGCTCGTCGAAGTACATATCGATCGCGAACAGCGCGGCCTTGCAGTTCAGCGTGTCGAAGATGGTCTCGACCAGCAGCACGTCGGCGCCACCAATGACCAGGCCGCGCACCTGTTCGTGGTAGCTGGCGACCAGCTGGTCGAAGGTGATGTTGCGTGCTCCCGGGTCGTTCACGCTGGGGGAGATCGAGGCGGTCTTCGGGGTCGGGCCCAGGGCGCCGCACACGAAGCGCGGCTTGTCCGGGGTGCTGTACTTCGCGCAGGCGGCGCGCGCCAGTTTGGCGGCCTCGACGTTCATCTCGTAGGCCAGGTGGGCCATGTGGTAATCCTCCTGCGCCACGCTGGTGGCGCCGAAGGTATTGGTCTCGATCAGGTCGGCGCCGGCGGCCAGGTAGCGTTCGTGGATTTCCTGGATCACCTGCGGCTGGGTCAGGGTCAGCAGCTCGTTGTTGCCCTTCACGAAGAGCTCGCGCTGGGCGCCGCCGGCCGGGGCGGCGAAGTCGGCGAAGCGGGCGCCGCGGTATGCGGCTTCATCCAGTTTGTACTGCTGGATGATGGTGCCCATCGCGCCGTCCAGGATCATGATGCGGCGCGACAGGATCTCGCGCAACTGGGAATCGATCGGGGAGAAGGCTTGCGATTGGGCGGTCATGGTGGGGTCTCTTTGTGGATACGCGGCTTGAGGCAGGAGCTCCACCAAGCCGATGATATTTAGGCGGTCTGCCATTATACGTCATGCGGAAAAGATGGTTTTGTGAGGACTTCGCGGCCGATCCGTGTATGTATCGTTTTGTATGTAAGAGGCATGTTGTTACACGACGTTACAAAAACCAGCTCATCCGCAATCTTTACGATACATACCGGGACCACAATCAGTTCCGCCGTCACGAAGCGGCGTATGCATTAAATGGGAAAAACGCATGAACAAAGAATACGAACCGGATTGGGACCAAACCCTCCGCAACCAGGAACCGGCAGTATCGTCCAAGCCCCACGCCGCCAGCGGCGTGAAGCAAATCGTCACCATTCGCCTGGACGTGGACATGCTGGAATGGTTCAAGGAAGCTGGTCCGGGTTACCAGACCCGCATCAACCAGGTGCTGCGCGAGCACATGGAAGCCCAGCGCGCACGCGCTCCGCAGGAACACTGATGGGCGGCGCGCCGCCGGCAGCAGGGCGGCGCAGTCGATTTTGTCTTGGCGGCTCTTACCATGCGGCTTGATGCCGGCATGATGGGCGCCACTATCAGGATTGGAAATAAAAAAGGCAGCCGCAAGGCTGCCTTTGTGTTTTGGGCCGTGGATTTCAGCCGAAGCTGAGCCCCGCCAGCGGGAAGCCCTTGAGGAATTCCGCCGCCGCCAGGCGTTTGCCGCCCGGCTTCTGGAGCTCGTCCAGGCGCAGCGCGCCTTCGCCGCAGGCCACGACGATGCCTTGCGCATCGGCCGCCAGCACCTGGCCCGGCTCGCCCTTGCCGGCAACCGGTTCCGCCTGCCAGATCTTGACCGCCACGCCGTTCACCTGCCCATGCGCGCCCGGGAAGGGATTGAAGGCGCGCACCTTGCGGCCCAGCGCCTCGGCGGACAGGCCGAAGTCCAGCTTCGCTTCTTCCTTGCTGATCTTGGCGGCGTAGGTCACGCCTTCTTCCGGCTGCGGCACCGCTTCCAGCTGGCCCGCCGCCATCTTGCGCAGCGCGTCCACGATCATGCGTCCGCCCAGCGCGGCCAGCTTGTCGTGCAGGCTGCCGGTGCTGTCCGTGTCCTCGATGGCCACGCGCTCGATCAGCATCATCGGTCCCGTGTCCAGGCCTTCTTCCATCTGCATGATGGTGACGCCGGTCTCGGCGTCGCCCGCCTCGATCGCGCGGTGGATCGGCGCGGCGCCGCGCCAGCGCGGCAGCAGGGAACCGTGGATATTGATGCAAGGCTTGATGTCGAGCGTGCTGCGCGGCAGGATCAGGCCATAGGCCGCCACCACCATCACGTCGTAGTCGAGCGCCTGCAGGCGTTCGTGGGCGGCGCGCGCTTCCTCGGCGCGCTGCGGGTCCTTGCTGTCCATGCGCAGGGACAGCGGCTGCAGCACTTCCATGCCCTGCGCCACGGCATATTGCTTCACCGCGGAGGCTTGCAGCTGCATGCCGCGCCCGGCCGGCCGATCGGGCTGGGTCAGGACCAGGGGAATCTGGAAACCGGCCTCGTGCAGGGCGCGCAGGGCGACGGCGGCGAACTCGGGTGTACCCGCGAAGACGACTTTCATCGGCGGCGCCGTCATCAACGGCGGCCGGCGGCGCGCTGCGCAGCCTCGCGCTCCATGCCGCGCTCTTCCTTCTGCAGCTTGGCCTTGATGCGGTTGCGCTTGAGCGGCGACAGGTATTCCACGAAGACCTTGCCCATCAGGTGGTCCATCTCGTGCTGGATGCAGACGGCCAGCAGGCCGTCGGCCTCGACCTCGAACTCCTTGCCGTCGGCGTCCCAGGCGCGCACCTTCACGCGGGAAGGGCGCTCGACGCCGTCGTAGATGCCCGGCACCGACAGGCAGCCTTCGTCGTAAACCTGCTTTTCGTCGCTGGCCCAGGTGATTTCCGGATTGATGAAGACGATCAGCTGGCTTTGATCTTCGGTGACGTCGATGACGACGACGCGCTCGTGGACATCGACCTGGGTCGCCGCCAGGCCCACGCCGGGTGCGTCGTACATGGTTTCGGCCATGTCGGCGACGAGCTTGCGCAGGCGTTCAGTGCCGAATTCGGTCACCGGCTTGGCCACCTTGTGCAGGCGCGGGTCGGGATAGCGGAGAATCTTCAGTAAGGCCATATCAATCAGGTAATAAAGTGGGTTCAGTATTCAGCTACGGATGTGTGGCACAGACATAAACGCAACACACGAAGCGCCTGGCAGGACGCGGTTTGTCTTGCTAGTTCAGGGATTTGTGTGCAGAATTTGATTCACTACGGCAACCTTTTAAGGAAACCGGGAACGGACGCATGGTTCTTTCTTCGTCCTGATTCTCGTGCCGTGACTGGGCGGGATGCATTCCGGACAGTCAGCAATTGGTCTCAACGCTCCATTTTACGGACGTCTTCGATGAAAAATTTTAGCACAGTCGTGACTCGCGCTGCTGCGGCGGCGCTCGTCGCATGTGCCACGGCCGGCGCGGCCCTGGCCGCACCGGTAGCCCCCGCCAACTGCAGCTTCCGCCCCAATGCCCCCGACCAGCACGTCGTGGTCAAGGGCGATACCCTGTGGGACATTTCCGGCGCCTTCCTCCAGAACCCCTGGTGCTGGCCCCAGGTCTGGGGCATGAATCGTGACGAAATCCGCAACCCGCACTGGATCTATCCGGGCCAGGTCATCTATTTCGACCGCACGCGCGGCCGCCTGTCGCTGACGCCGCCGGGCGGCGACGGCCGCGGCGAGCCTCCGCTGACCCGCCTTTCGCCCCAGCTGCGCAGCGAATCGCTCGAGCGCGACGCCGTGCAGTCGATCCCGGCCGGCGCCATCGAACCCTACCTGACCCAGCCGCTCGTGGTCGAGGCCAACGAACTGGCCGCCGCGCCGCGCATCATCGCCTCGCAGGAAGGCCGGGTCTACCTGGGCAAGGGCGACAAGGTCTATGTCAAGGGCGACCTGCGCGGCGGCAACAGCTTCCAGGTCTTCCGTCCGGGCACGGTCCTGAAGGATCCGCAGACCGGCAAGGTGCTGGCCCACGAAGCCGCCTACCTCGGCACCGTCACCCTGGTGACGGAAGCGAGGCCCGGCGTCGACGCCCACACCTTCCGCGTCACCGACACCCTGCAGGAAATGGGCGTGGGCGACCTGCTGGTGCCGGCCCCGCCGACCCCGGTGCGCAACTACATGCCGCACGCCCCGGCCCAGCCGGTCGATGCGCGCGTGATGTCGATCTATGCCGGCGTCAGCTATGCCGGCCAGAGCCAGGTCGTGACTGTCAACCGGGGTTCGCTTGACGGACTCGATGTCGGCGCCGTGCTGCAGCTCTATCATCTCGGGAAGACGGTGCCGGATCCGGCCAGCAAGGGCTTCCTGGGCTTCGGCAAGACGCAGATCAAGCTGCCGGACGAGCAATACGGCAACCTGTTCATCTTCCGTGTGTTCAAGAACGTCTCGTACGGCTTGATCATGCAAGTGACGGAGCCGGTGCAAGTCGGCGACGTGGCCAAATCACCGGAGTAACACCGCCGTGCAGGACACGGACCCCCACACCACCGCTTCCGTCGCCAATAACATCGCCGACTGGATACGCCTGGAACAGGCCAGCGGGGTGGGCGGCCGGACTGCGCGGCACCTGCTGGAGCGCCTGGGCGCTCCAGCCGCGATCTTCTCCGCCAGCCAGGGCCTACTTGCCGAGCTGGTTTCTCCCGCCCAGGCGCGCGCTCTGTGCGCACCGCCATCTCCCGAGCTGGCCCGGCTGATCGAGGCCACCCTGGTCTGGCTGCGGCAGCCCTCCCACCACATCCTCACCCTGCACGACCCCGGCTATCCGGCGCTGCTGGCCCAGATTCCCGACCCGCCTTTGATGCTCTATATAAAAGGGCGCATCGATTTGCTGGCGGCGCCCCTGGTGGCCGTGGTCGGCAGCCGCAACGCGAGCATGCAGGGCAGGGCCAATGCCGAGGGCTTCGCGCGGGCCTTGTCGCAGGCCGGCCTGTGCGTCGTGTCGGGCATGGCGCTGGGCGTGGACACGGCCGCGCACCAGGGCGCGCTCGACGGCGCCGGCGCGACCATCGCCGTGATCGGCACCGGCATCGACCGCGTTTATCCGGCGCGCAACCGCGAACTGGCCCACCGCATCGCCGGCGAAGGCTGCATCGTCAGCGAATACGCCCTCGGCACGCCGCCGGTCGCGGGCAACTTTCCGCGCCGTAACCGCATCATCAGCGGCCTCGCGGCCGGCGTGCTGGTGGTGGAGGCGGCGGCCGGGTCCGGCTCCCTGATCACGGCCCAGCTGGCGGCCGAGCAGGGCAGGGAGGTGTTCGCCATCCCCGGTTCCATCCATTCGGCCCTGGCCAAGGGCTGCCACCAGCTGATCCGCGAAGGGGCGCAACTGGTCGAGACCGTGGACGACGTGCTGGCGGCCATGCGCTGCTCGCCCCTGGCCGCCCCGGCGGTGCCTGCGGAAGCCGAACCGGACGACGAGCTCCTTGCCGCCCTTGGCCACGACCCGGTCGGCATCGATGCTTTGCTGGAGCGGGTAGGCGGCGACGCCGGCCTGCTGGGCGGCCGTTTGCTGGCGCTGGAGCTGGCCGGCCTGGTCGAACAACTGCCCGGCGGACGGGTGCAAAGGCTCGTTCGCTGAGCCGTATCAAGCAGCGGAAAACATACTGCTGAGTTGCAAAGATCTATCCTTAGCAAGAGGGTGTTTGCGAAATGTATGCTCTTGTTTTCATTGGGAATCGAGTAAGCTGATTGAACGGATAAGGCCGCGAAACAACGTTTTTTTCGGGGAGGGTTCGTGCGCGCGCGCGAGACTTGTGCCGCGACGAACTTAACTGCTACAGTAGCGTCACTATGTTCGACATCCTGGTCTACCTCTACGAGACGTACTACCGTCCCGACGCCTGCCCCGAGCCGGCAGCCCTGGCTCGCAAGCTGTCCGCCGTCGGTTTCGACGACATTGAAATCTCGGAAGCCCTCGACTGGCTCACCGGCCTGACCGAGATGGCGACCACCGAGCAGATCGAAGCCTCGACCGGCACCCGCTACTACGTGGACGAGGAATACATCGAGCTGGGCAGCGCAGCGATCGGCTTCATCCAGTTCCTGGAAAGCGCCGGCGTACTCGGCCCCGTGCAGCGCGAGATCGTCATCGAGCGCGCGCTGGCGGTCGACGAATCGCCCGTTACCCTGGGCAAGCTCAAGATCATCGTGCTGATGGTCATGTGGAGCCAGGGCAAGGAGCCCGACGCCCTCATGTTCGACGACCTGTTCAGCGACGAGGACGAGCAGGAGCCGCGTCTGCTCCACTGATCCAGCACAAAGTTTTACACCATACCAAAACGGGGCCTTCAGCCCCGTTTTTCATTGGCGCTGCCCGTTTTCGAGGCGGCCGCACGGCCGTTTCGCACCATGGTCCAGCACAAGTCCGGCACAAGGCGTACTTGCAGGGACGGCGAGAACCCGCTTATCATTGGCCGCTCAAAACAGACTGTTACCATTCAGACACTACGGCAAACAAGGCCGTCCGGCTCGAAGCATGTATGATGCGCAAGCCGAGCCACACCACTCTATATAGTAAGTACGACGAGAAACCCTATGACCAAATCCCTCATCATCGCGGAGAAGCCCTCGGTCGCGAACGACATCGCGAAGACGCTGGGCGGCTTCACCAAGCACGATGAGTACTTCGAATCCGACGAATTCATTCTCTCGTCCGCCGTCGGTCACCTGCTCGAGATCACGGTGCCCGAGGAATACGACGTCAAGCGCGGCAAATGGAGCTTCCAGCACCTGCCCGTGATTCCGCCGTACTTCGCGCTGAATCCGATCGCCAAGACCGAATCGCGCCTCAAGGTGCTCAACAAGTTGATCAAGCGCAAGGATGTCACCACCCTGATCAACGCATGCGACGCGGGACGCGAAGGAGAACTGATCTTCCGCCTGATCGCCCAGAACGCCAAGGCCAAGCAGCCGGTCAAGCGCCTGTGGCTGCAGTCGATGACCCCGGCCGCGATCCGCGAGGGCTTCGCCCACCTGCGCACCGACGACGAGATGCTGCCGCTGGCCGACGCCGCGCGCTGCCGCTCGGAAGCCGACTGGCTGATCGGCATCAACGGCACCCGCGCCATGACCGCCTTCAACTCGAAGGAGGGCGGTTTCTACCTGACCACCGTGGGCCGCGTGCAGACGCCGACCCTGTCGATCGTGGTCGAGCGCGAAGAGAAGATCAAGAAGTTCGTGCCGCGCGACTACTGGGAAGTGCGCGCCGAGTTCGTGTGCGCCGCCGGCGTCTACGAAGGCCGCTGGCTCGACACCGGTTTCAAGAAGGACGAGAACGATCCCGAGAAGCGCGCCGAGCGCCTGTGGAGCAAGGCCGCCGCCGATTCGATCGTCGCCGCCTGCCGCGGCAAGCAGGGCGTGGTCACCGAGGAATCGAAGCCGACCACCTCGATGGCGCCGGCCCTGTTCGACCTGACCTCGCTGCAGCGCGAGGCCAACGGCCGCTTCGGCTTCTCGGCCAAGAACACCCTGGGCCTGGCCCAGGCGCTGTACGAAAAGCACAAGGTGCTCACCTATCCGCGTACCGATTCGCGCCACCTGCCGGAAGACTATGTCGGCACGGTCAAGAGCACGATGGAAGCGCTGAACGACACCAACAACTACCAGCAGTTCTCGAAGCAGGTGCTGAAGAACGGCTGGGTCAAGCCGAACAAGCGCATCTTCGACAACACCAAGATCTCGGACCACTTCGCCATCATCCCGACCGGCGTGATCCCGAAGAACCTGAGCGAGCCGGAACAGAAGCTCTACGACCTGGTCACGCGCCGCTTCCTGGCCGTGTTCTTCCCGGCCGCGGAGTTCCTGGTCACCACCCGCTTCACCGAAGTCTCGGGCCACCAGTTCAAGACCGAGGGCAAGGTGATGACCAACCCCGGCTGGCTGGCCGTGTACGGCAAGGACACCACCGGCGACGACAAGGACGGCGCCACCCTGGTGCCGGTGGCCAAGGGCGAGAAGGTCCTGGCCGACAAGCTCAGCGCCAACGGCCTGGTCACCAAGCCGCCCGCGCGCTACACCGAAGCGACCCTGCTGTCGGCGATGGAAGGCGCGGGCAAGCTGGTCGACTCGGACGAGCTGCGCGACGCCATGGCCGGCAAGGGCCTGGGCACGCCGGCGACCCGCGCGGCCATCATCGAAGGCCTGCTGACCGAGAAATACCTGCTGCGCGAAGGCCGCGAGCTGATGCCGACCGCGAAGGCGTCCCAGCTGATGACCCTGCTGCGCGGCCTGGGCGTGAACGAACTCACCGCCCCCGAGCTGACCGGCGAATGGGAATACAAGCTCGCCCAGATGGAGAAGGGCAAGATCTCGCGCGAGGAATTCATGCGCGAGATCGCGCAGATGACCCAGATCATCGTCAAGCGCGCCAAGGAATACGACAACGACACGATCCCGGGCGAGTACGCGACCCTGCAGACGCCTTGTCCGAACTGCAGTGGCGTGGTCAAGGAAAACTACCGCCGCTTCGCCTGCACCAAATGCGACTTCTCGATGTCGAAGACGCCGGGCAGCCGCCAGTTCGAGATCGAGGAAGTCGAGGAGCTGCTGAAGAACCGCACCATCGGTCCGCTGCAGGGCTTCCGCTCCAAGATGGGCCGTCCGTTCGCGGCGATCCTGCGCATCGTGCGCGACGAAGAGGTCAAGAACTTCAAGCTGGAATTCGACTTCGGCCAGGATCAGGACGAGGGCGAGGAAGGCGAGGGCGTGGACTTCAGCGGCCAGACCCCGGTCGGCCCCTGCCCGAAGTGCCAGGGCGGCGTGTACGAGATGCCGCTGGCCTATGTGTGCGAGCACAGCGTGGCCAAGCCCAAGACTTGCGACTTCCGCAGCGGCCGCATCATCCTGCAGCAGGAGATCCTGCCTGAGCAGATGGGCAAGCTGCTGAACGACGGCAAGACCGACCTGCTGCCGGGCTTCGTCTCGCAGCGTACCCGCCGGGCCTTCAAGGCCTTCCTGGTGCGCGGCAAGGACGGCAAGATCAGCTTCGAGTTCGAGGAGCGCAAGGCCAAGCCTGGCGCCAAGGGCAAGGCGGCTGCGGCCGATGGCGCCGACGGTGCCGACGGTGCGGCGGAGGCCGTGAAGCCGGCGCGCAAGGCGGCGGCGAAGGCGCCCGCCAAGAAGCCAGCTGCGAAGAAGGCGCCGGCCAAGAAGACGGCTTCGGCGGCGAAGAAATAAGACTGGCTTTGGCCGGTGGTGAAAACGCGAGCTTCGGCTCGCGTTTTTTTTGCGCTCGCGGGATGCGTGAAAACTTAGGTTCCGGCCTGCGCCGGAACGACGGGGCAAGGCGCAGGCCATAAACTTGTCCGTAACCCGTTAGCTGTAAAACCGTCGTTCCGGCGAAGGCCGGAACCTACGTTTGCATGAGCATCCGCAACACTTCTTTCCAACCGTTCAATATTTTTCTTCCCTGTAACCGATGTTCAAGTAATAATCATCGAGTACCTTTGGTCATTGTTTCAGGTACGGCGGCTCCCGGAGACGAGCCATCTTCCAACTAGACGAACAGTTCTGAAACTGCACATGAAGCTATCCGATCTCAAAATCGCCACCCGGATCTACCTGGGCTTCGGCGTCCTGGCCAGCATGACCGTCCTCATGGTCGCCATTTCGTACGTGAACTTCGCCCGCCTCGGCACGGCCAACGACATGAACCTCCACACCTACGAGGTGCTGGCCGAAGTCGACGCCGTGACCGAAGCCCTGATCAATACCGAAACCGGCCAGCGCGGCTATGCGCTGACCGGCGACGAGGCCTCGCTCCAGCCCTACCAGGGCGGCAAGCAGGCCTTCCGCCAGCATCTCGACAAGGCGCTGGCCCTGACCGCCGACAACGCGGCCCAGCAGGAGCGCCTCAAGCTGCTCGGCCAGCTCCAGGGCAACTGGCTGGCCCAGGCCATCGATCCGGTGATCGCCATGCGCCGCGCCAGCGTCGACGACAACGTCGGCGAAGTGGTCGCCTTCGTCCAGCAGGGCAAGGGCAGGGCCGGCATGGACGCCATGCGCAGCCTGCTCGCCGATGTCGGCAAGGCCGAGACCGTGCTGCTGGAACAGCGCCGTGCCGACGCGGCCAGCCTGCAGGCGAGCCTGAGCCGGGTCCTGGTCGGCGGCGGCATCCTGTCGGTGCTGATGGCGGGCTTCATGGCCTTCCAGCTGATGCGCTCGATCAGCATCCCGTTGCGCCGCGCCGTCAAGGTGGCCAAGCAGGTGGCCGAGGGAGACCTGAGCGCCGAGGTGAGGGTGCGTTCGAAGGACGAGACGGGCGAGCTGATGGGCGCGCTGAGGGACATGAACGCCGCCCTGGTGGCCATCGTGTCCGAGGTGCGCGGCGGCACCGAGCGCATCGAGGCGGCGTCGACCGAGATCTCGGCCGGCAACCAGGACCTGTCCGCGCGCACCGAGCAGCAGGCCGGCTCGCTGGAAGAGACCGCGTCCTCGATGGAGGAACTGACCTCGACCGTCAAGCAGAACGCCGACAACGCGCGCCAGGCCAACCAGCTGGCGGCCAGCGCCGCCGAGACCGCGACCCGCGGCGGGGCGGTGGTGTCGGAAGTGGTGACCACGATGGGTTCGATCAACGAGTCGGCGCGCAAGATCGTCGACATCATCGGCGTGATCGACAGCATCGCCTTCCAGACCAACATCCTGGCGCTGAACGCCGCGGTGGAAGCGGCACGCGCCGGCGAGCAGGGACGGGGCTTCGCTGTGGTGGCGGGCGAGGTGCGCAACCTGGCCCAGCGCTCGGCCAACGCGGCCAAGGAAATCAAGGGCCTGATCGGCGATTCGGTCTCGCGCGTGGAAGCGGGCTCGCGCCTGGTGGACCAGGCCGGCCGCACGATGGACGAAGTGGTGGCCAGCGTGCGCCGGGTGTCGGACATCATCGGCGAGATCTCGGCGGCGAGCGACGAGCAGCGCTCCGGCATCGAGCAGGTGAACCAGGCGATCGTGCAGATGGATCACGTGACGCAGCAGAATGCGGCGCTGGTGGAGCAGGCGGCGGCTGCGGCGGAAGCGATGCGCGAGCAGGCGGGGGGCTTGTCGCAGCTGGTGGGGACCTTCAAGCTGGCGCGTGGGCAGGAGGCGCTTGCGGCGCCGGTGGCGCGCAAGGCCTTGCCGGGGAAGCAGCGTAGCGTGGCGAAGGCAGCTTAAGAAAGCGTCCGTGGTGCGCTGCTGAATTGGGTTCCGGCCTTCGCCGGAACGACGGTCTCTGAGCTTGGCACTTCGGTTAGCACGTCGTTCCGCCGAAGGCCGGAACCTAAGTGCACGCACACCACCATAAAATGAAAAGGGCCCGCACCCCGCGAGCCCCATGCAAAAAACCGCGGTCACGCCGCGGTTTTCATTCCCTGTGATCAGGGAAGCTTAATCCTGCCACTCTTGCAGCGCGCGGATGGCGGCTTCGCCGTTGCGGATCGCCTTCACGCGGCGCACCACTTCGTTGCGCCAGGCTTCGTCCGCGTCCTCGTCGGCACCATCGATATCCTGCAGCAGCAGGCGCAGCAGCTCGTGCTTTTCCGAAGCACTCAGCGTCTGGATCTTTTCTGCGATCTCGGCAACCACGTTCGACATGATTTTCCTTCCGGAGTGTAGTGAGTCGATCATAACGTGAGAATCATGGGTTGTCGACTGCGACCATGTTGTCTGTTGGTTTCTTGTCGATCAGTTTGTTGTCCGGGTCGATACCGGCCCGTCCCGGACGCACGTCCACCACCAGGACCACCGTCTGTTCCGCCTTGTCGACCAGGCGCCGCTCGCGCACCAGGGCGTTGCCGTTGCGGTCGTCGACGCCGAATTCGATGTAGTCGCGCAGCGGCGCCGGCTTCTCGTCGCCCAGCTCGCCCGCACGCACCTTGGCGGCATGGGCGCGGATCGTCACCTCGAACTTGCCGTCGCGGCGCTGGCGCATCGTGGCGCTCTCGGCGCGGTTCTCGTACAGGACGATGTGCTCGAACAGGTCGTCGATCAGGTAGGCCTTGTCCGCCGGCGTCACCGCGCGCAGGGCGTCGATCAGGCTGCTGGCGGTCGGATAGGGCGCGCCCTGGTAGGCGTGGGTGGCCAGCAGCTGGCGCAGCACGCCGCTCACCACGTCCTCGCCCAGCAGGTCCTGCAGCAGGTAGAGCGCCAGGCTGCCCTTGCGGTAATGGACGTAGTCCTGGTTCTCGTTGTGCCCCAGCGGCAGCTCCTTGCGCGGCTCGGTGGCGCGGCCCATCAGGTAGGCGTCCAGGTTGTAGCGCAGGAAGCGGCGCATCTTGTTCGGGCCGACCGCGCGCTTCATCACCATCAGCGCCGTGTACTCCGACAGGCTCTCGGACAGCACGGTCGCGCCGCGTGTCTCGGCGCCCACCAGCTGGTGGCCCCACCACTGGTGCGCGGTTTCGTGGGCGCTGACGTAGAACGGATAGTCGATGTCCTTCGGCGAGCCGGAATCCACCTTGGCGATGAAGCCGGCGCTCTCGGAGAACGGGATGGTGCCGGGGAAGGCCTGGGCGTAGCGCTCGTAGCGCGGGAATTCGACGATGCGCAGCTCGCGGAACTGGTAGGGGCTGAAGCGCCGCGACCCGTAGTCCAGGCCGGCCTGGGCGCCCTTGATCATGCGGTCGACGTTGTACTCGTGGCCGGGATGGTAGTAGACGTCGATGGTCACGTCGCGCCAGCGGTCGTGGCGCACCTCGTAGCGCGCCGACTGGAAGGCGACCATGTTCAGGATCGGCTTGTCCATCCGGTAGTGGAAGTAGCGGCGGCCATTGGCTATCCATTCCTGCTCCAGGGTGCCGGGCGCGATCGCGATCTGGTCCGGGCTGGTGCTGACCACGGCGTCGAAACTGACCCAGCCGGCGTCGTTGCCGGCCATGTTGTTGGCGCGCGCGGCCGCGTCGTCGCGCGCCGCCATGCGCTCGCGCGGGGCCAGGCCGTGGCGGCGGCGTTCGCGCTCGTCGTCCAGCTCCACCGAGGGCTGGTAGCCGATGCGCGGCATGACGGCATTGGTAAAGAAAGTGCCATTACCGACCACCGGCGTGTCCTGCATCACGCCCAGCAGCCCGCCCGGCACGTAGTCGACCCGGAACTCCAGCGCCAGGCGCGCGCCCGGCGCCAGCGGGGTGGCCAGGCGGTAGTGGTAGAAGCCGTGGTCGACATCGGCGCGCGCCAGGGTCGCCGGCTGCGAGAACCTGGCCGACAGGGCGGCGCCGCGCTGCTGGTAGAGGACGATGTCGGCCAGCGGCCCGCCAGTGCGGTTCTCGAGCTGGTAGTAGCCCTTGATGCGCAGGGAACGCTCTTCCGGACGGATCGCGACTTCCACGTTGACGTCGGCGATGCGCGGCTGCGGCAGGGCGGCGTAGCGGTGGTAGCGCTGTTCGTAGCGGGCGCGCGTGGCTTCCTTCTGCCACGGGGTCTGCCAGCCCGCCGCCGCCATTTCGTAGCACAGCAGGATGCCCACGCCGGCGAACAGCACGAAGCCGGCGCCGAAACCGGCCAGCACCAGCGGCGACAGGTTGCGGCGCGCCAGGCGCAGGCGCTCGCGCAGGCCGGTGTCGACGCCGCGCGGCCACAGCACGCGCGCGGCCACCAGCAGCATGACCGCGGCGCCGGCCCAGTACAGCTGGAACAGGTGTTCGCGCAGCAGGTAGTGGCCGAAGCCGTTCATCGCCGAATAGCTGGCTTCCGGGCTGATGCCGTACAGGACCAGCGGATGGTCGACGCCGAGGGCGCCCAGGGTCACCACCAGCACGTACCAGGCGATCAGGAGGAAGTAGGCCAGGTACTTGTGGTTGACGATCACCTGCACCGCGATCGCCAGCACCGCGATCAGCGCGTACTCCGGCAGCATCACGGTGAACAGGGTGCGCAGGTAGAGGCCGGGCTCGAGGCCGAAGTAGCCCTTGAACAGCTGGATCAGCATCCCGGCGAGCATGGCGATCAGGAGCAGGAAGGCCTGCAGGCCGACCAGGGCCAGGGTCTTGGCGGCCAGCGGCAGCCAGGTCGGCACCGGCAGCGCGTCGAGCATCTGGGCGATGCGCTGGTCGCGGTCGCGCCAGACCAGTTCGCCGGCGTAGAAGATGGTGACCACCAGCAGGAACAGCTCGAACACTTCGCGGATCATGTCCAGCACCATGTAGGTGACCGGATAGGTCGGCGTGCCGTAGATCGAGCCCAGGTCGAGCGAGCTGGCCACCAGGGCCAGCACGCCGGCCAGGGTCAGCACGGCGAAGTAGATGTTCTTGACCGATTCGCGCAGGTTGGTCCAGGCGGTGGTGACCAGCAGGATCGCCAGGCTGCGGCCGGCGAAGTCGGGCGCTTCGCGGGTGTCGACGGCGCTGTGGGCCAGTTCCACCGGCGTCTCGGCCGGGCCGCGGCCGCGGCCGCGCGGGTCCAGGTCGCCGATCAGGTGCAGGCGCCAGTAGCCGAGCAGCAGCACGACCGCGCCCAGGGCGGCCCAGATCAGGCGGTTGACCAGGTAGACGCCTTCCAGCCCGATCGCGCGCGTATTGCGCTCGGCGATCGGCCAGTACTCGGTCAGGCGGATCAGGGCTGTGGTGCCGAAGGGGTCGATCAGGGCCGCCAGGGTCTTGTAGTCGAGGTCGCGCGCCAGCCCGGGCGCGACGACATAGCCGATCATCATGACCACGCTGGCCACATAGACCGGCAGCATGCGCCGGGTCAGGGCCGCCAGCACGAAGAAGATCGCGCCGAAGATGAAGATGTTTGGCAGCAGCGTGTACAGGTAGGGCTGCACGAAGCTGGCCAGGCTGGCCGGCCCCAGGCGGTCGGGCGCGATGCCCGGAATGAAGCTGCCCAGCCAGGCGCCCAGCAGGATGCTGGAGAAGATCACCGCCAGCACCACGAAGGCGCCGAGGAAGCGGCCGAACACGTAGTGGTACTTGCGGATCGGCGCGCTGTAGAAGAAGTGGTGCATCTGGTATTCGAAATCCTGCTGCACCGAGCGGCCCATCACGGCCGCCGTCACCACCACCCCGAAGCAGCCGAGGAAGGCGGTGGTCAGGGCGATCTGGCGCGGGGCGTTGAGCAGGACCCGGCCGCCGAAGGACACCACGGCGTCGCGGAACACGCCGCCGGCGGCGGCCATCCACAGCATGGCCAGGGCCAGGAAGACCCCGAAATACACCCAGGTGGACAGCAGGCGCAGGCGCTGTCCCGCCTCGAAACGGGCGATGGCGAACAAAGGACTCACGTCAGCAGGTCCCCGCGGCCGGGTTGTAGCGGCCGGCGATGGTGGCGAAGTAGACGTCCTCCAGGCTGGCGCGGGCCGGCTCGAAGCCCTCGCCCGGATCGTCCTCGGAATACACGTGGATCAGGGTGCGGCCGCTCAGCAGCCGGGTCGAGATCACGGCGTAGCGCTTCTGGAACTCGGGCAGCTCCTGCTTGGTGACCACGCGCGCCCAGATATAGTCCTCGATCCCGTAGATCAGGTCCTGGGGTTCGCCGCACAGCAGCACCTGGCCCTTGTTGATGATGGCCATGTTGGCGCACAGGTCGGCCACGTCGGACACGATGTGGGTCGAGAGCAGCACGGTGCGGTCTTCGCCGATGTCGGACAGCAGGTTGTGGAAGCGCACCCGCTCCTGCGGATCGAGGCCGGCGGTCGGCTCGTCGACGATGATCAGGCGCGGGTCGCCCAGCAGGGCCTGGGCGATGCCGAAGCGCTGGCGCATGCCGCCCGAGAAGGTGCCCAGGCGCTGCTCGCGCACTTCCCACAGGTTGGTCTGCTGGAGCAGGCCGTCGACCACTTCGCGCCGCCGCGCCTTGTTCGACACGCCCTTGAGCTGGGCGAAATGGTCGAGCAGTTCGTAAGCGGTCACTTTCGGATAGACGCCGAAATCCTGGGGCAGGTAGCCCAGCATGCGGCGCACCTCGTCCTTTTCGTCGAGGACGTCGATATCGTCCAGGAAGACCGAGCCGGAGTCGCATTCCTGCAGGGTGGCCAGGATGCGCATCAGGGTCGATTTGCCCGCGCCATTGGGGCCGAGCAGGCCGAACATCCCGGCCGGGATGGTCAGCGTGACACGGTCCAGGGCCACCACGCCATTGGCGTAGGTCTTGGACAAATTGCGGATGCGTAATTCCATGAAGACTCCTGAACCCTGTGCGCAAGCACGTATGTATTTATTGCAAGCACTTTTTCGACACTTGCATTGTATTAAATTGTCACTGACAACGTGGTGCTAATGCGACGCGCGGGCGAATCCGCTACCTGGACTGCAAAAAACCGATGGTTCGCGGCATATTATATTTCTCCATGTAAACACTTCTCACGCTCCGGCGGGAAATATGGATAATGGACATATGAACACTGCCACCCAAGACAGGCTCCTGATCCTGATGCGCGAAGGGCGCGGCCGGGTCGAATCGACCGACTGGTTCCGCGTCGCGCTGGGCCTGGTGTACCTGGCCGGGCTGATGACCAAGGAAACGATCGACTTCAAGAAGGTCGACCGCGAGTTCAACCGCTTCATCTACCACACCCTCGGCAAGGGGCACAGCATCGCCAGCGTGCTGCAGTACATGAGCGGGGAGAAGGTGATGCCGGTGGTCGAGTCCGAGCGCTTCCTGGAGGCGTTCCAGCGCCACTGCCCGGAAGTGCCGCTGGAGTCGATTCCCTTCCTGCTCGAACTGAATTTGGGCGTGGCGAAGAACATCTCGGGGCTGGAGCCGGTCGGGCCGCTGGCGGAGTGGATCGCGCGCAGGAAAGCCGAAGCGCCGGAAGGCGGCGGCCTCGATGCGGCGCAGGGAATATAATGGCGCTTTGGCGACTTGTACCGTGAATCCTATGTCAGCGAACCGCTTTATATCTCCTTTGGACCACCTGATCGTCGGCTTCGACAAAGCCCTGCGCGTGGTGGGCGGCGTGGCCTCGATGTCGCGCCCGAACCCGGGCGCGCATGCCGTCGACTGCGAACTGAGCGACGAGGAGCGCCGCCACAGCGCGGGCCTGATGCGCGTGAACCACGTCGGCGAAGTCTGCGCCCAGGCGCTGTACGACTCGCAGGCGCGCTTCGCCCAGACGCCGGAAATGCGCGCCCAGTTCGAGCAGGCCGGCCGCGAGGAAGAAGACCACCTGGCCTGGACCGCGCAGCGTTTGTCGGAACTCGGCTCGCAGCCGAGCGTGCTCAATCCGCTGTGGTATGCCGGCGCCTATGTGCTGGGCAGCATCGCGGCCAAGATCGGCGACAAGCACAGCCTGGGCTTCGTGGTCGAGACCGAGCGCCAGGTGGAGGCGCACCTGAACAGCCATCTGAGCCTGCTGCCGCCGCAGGACGCCAAGTCGCGCGCGATCGTCGAGCAGATGCGGGTGGATGAGGTGGCGCACGGCGCCAAGGCCGAGGCGCTGGGGGCGGCGAACACGCCGCTGCCAGTGCGCATGGCGATGACGGCGATGTCGAAGGTGATGACGACGACGGCGTATTACGTCTGAGTCAAACCTTAGCCCGCTGCTCCAAAGCGTCATCCCCGCGCAGGCGCGGACCCAAGTTTGCGTGCAATTCGTCTGCGCTATGACCTTGGGTCCCCGCCTGCGCGGGGATGACGTTATTTGAGTGTACGAAAACTCAGACTTCGACGATCTCGAACGAGTGCGTCATCTCCGCCGTCTTCGCCATCATGATCGACGCCGAGCAGTACTTGTCGTGCGACAGGTTGATCGCGCGCTCCACCGTCGCCGGCTTCAGGTTGCGCCCGCTGACCACGAAGTGGAAGTTAATCCTGGTGAACACCTTCGGATCGGTTTCCGCGCGCTCCGCCTGCAAGGTCACCTCGCAGCCCTGCACATCCTCGCGGCTGCGCTTGAGGATCAGGACCACGTCGTAGGCGGTGCAGCCGCCGGTGCCCAACAACACCATCTCCATCGGGCGCGGGGCCAGGTTATGGCCGCCGCCTTCGGGCGCGCCATCCATGGCCACCATGTGGCCGCTGCCGGTCTCGGCCCGGAAACTCATGCCCGACGGGCCATTCCAGCTGACTTTCACTTCCATGTAGATTCTCCGCGGTTGGTACAGATGCCCGGGCTATTGTAAGGCAGCCCCCGGAATCGCGCCGGGGACGGTCCAATCACACCGACAGCACGTACTTCTCGCTGCGCATGCGCCAGCTCGCGATCGCGACGATCACCAGCGCCGGCAGCAGCGAGCACAGGAAGGTCAGCAGCCAGGGCAGGGCGCCGACGTCGCCGCCCTTGGCCGCCTCCTTGGCCAGGGTCTGGTTCGACAGCATCGGCACCAGGTACATCCACTGCGCGGTCTTGAGGTCGAGGAAGGACACCACCATGCCCGGAACCAGCGGCACGATCAGCACGATGCTCAACAAGGTCTGGGCTTCCTTGAAGGTCTTGGAATTCATCGCCACCGCCACGTACATCGCCGCCGCCAGCAGCGACAGCGGCACGGCGATCACGCACATCCCGAGCAGGGTGTCCCAGCCCATGCTCCAGGACAGGCCGATTTCCTCGAGCCGCAGCCACTTGAAGATGACGTGCCCGAGCACCAGCGAGAAGGTCACGCCGATCACGCCGAGCAGGCTGGCCGCCAGCCACTTGCCGCCGACGAGTTCCCAGGTATGGGCCGGCTGCGCCATCAGCACTTCGAAGGAACGGCGCTCGCGTTCGCCGGCGGTGCTGTCGATCGCCGAGGACAGCGACAGCATGAAGGCCGGGAAGAACAGCACGCCGATCATGCCGCCGATGACGGCCGCCGAGCGCGAGGCATTGGTGCCGGTGTCGTAGCGCTGCACCTGGATCGGGTTCAGGGCCGCCGGCGAAACGCCGTGGGCCAGCAGGCGCGCGCTGGCGATGTTGCTGCTGTAGGCTTCCAGTACCTCTTCCACTTCGCGCCGCTGGGCGCCGCGTTCGGCCGCCGAGTCGTACCAGACTTCGATGCGCGCCGGGCGCATCGCCTGGTAGTTGTCGGCGAAGTTCTCGGACAGGCGCAGCACGGCCACCGCATGCTTGGCGCGCAGCAGTTCGGCGATGCCTTCGTCGCTGGTCGGCGCCGTGTCCTTGGCGGTGATGTTCTTTTCCGCCAGCTGGGCCATCAGGGTCGGCGCCCTGGCGCCGCCGATCACCGCCAGTTCGATGCCTTCGCGCTCGATCTTGGTGTTCTTGCTGATGATCTGGTTCAGGGTCAGGCCGATCAGGAAGGGATAGAGCAGGGTCACCAGGGCCAGGGTGGCCAGGGTGCGCTTCTCGCGCAGGGTTTCGCGCAGCTCCTTGCGGAACACGATCAGGAGTTTGGAGTTCATGCGATCCCTTCTTCGGTGCCGACCAGGCTCACGAATGCATCTTCGAGGTTGGCGATGCCGGTGCGCCGGCACAATTCGTCGGGCGAGCCCTGGGCCACGGTATGGCCCCTGGCGATGACGATCACGTCCTCGCACAGGTGGATCACTTCCTGCATCACGTGGGTGGCCATGATCACGCAGCAGCCGTCAGCGCGCAGGGCGGCCAGCGCGGTGCGCAGGGCGCGCGTGCTCATCACGTCCAGGCCGCGGCTCGGTTCGTCCAGCAGCAGGTGGCGCGGGCGGTGCAGCAGGGTGCGCGCCAGCGCCACCTTGATGCGCTGCCCTTGCGAGAAGCCCTTGGTGCGGCGCGCGAGGATATCGTCCATGCCGAGCAGCTCGGAGACTTCCTCGATGCGGCGCGTGAGGGCCGTCCCGCCCATGCCGTTGAGTTCACCGAAATAGGTGAGGTATTCGTGGGTGGTCAGGCGCTCGTAGAGGCCGAACTGGTCGGTCAGGAAGCCGATGTCGCGGCGCACCGCCATCGGGTCTTTTTCCGGATCGACGCCGCCGACCGAGATGCTGCCGTGGTCGCGCCGGAGCAGGCCGACCAGGGTGCGCAGCAGGGTGGTTTTGCCGGCGCCGTTGGGGCCGAGCAGCGCGGTGATCTGGCCGTCGCGCGCGGTGAAGGAAACGCCGCCCAGCGCCTGGACGGCGCCGAAGGACTTGCGGACATCGTGGACTTCAATCATGGTCGGTCGCTATTCAGGGTTGCGGCCCGGCGCTGCCGAGCTGGAAGGTCGGGGCCGGGATCTTTTTGAGGCAGGCCGTGTCGAGCGCGGCTTGCGGCTTGTCGAGGAATTCGCGCAGCAGGCGCGGCGCGCAGCCGAGCTGCGAGACGCCGTGGCCGGCATTGGCCACCACCACCTGCTGGGCGCGCGCCATGTACCTGGCCGCGGTGGCGGCGCGGTGCGGCGGCGTGACCGGATCGAGCGCGCCGGACAGCAGCAGGGCCGGGGCCTCGATCCTGGCCGGCGCCGCCAGGGGCACGGCCGGCACGTTCATCGTCTTGCAGATCGACGGGAATTTTTCCGCCAGGGTCTTGGTGAGCTGGCCGGTGTCCTGCGCCAGCAGCTCGGGCGTCAGGCGCGGCACGTCTTCGGCGCACACCACCGCCAGGTGCAGCAGCATCGACATGCTGGCGTCCATGCCGAAGTCGGTGCTCAGGTTCTGGCGCGCGACGAAGGGGCCCCAGCGGCCCTGGCTGGCGCTGTGGAGCAGGAAGGGCAGGCGGCGCGCATCGGCCGGCGAATACAGGATGTTGTGGACGGTGCCGAGGAAGCGCGGCGCCGTCATGGTGAAGCTGACCGGTTCGGCGGTGCGCGGATCGGGCAGGCTCACGGGAATGCCGCCGCGTTCCAGCCTGGCCACGAGCGCGTTGAATTCGGCGCGCAGCGCGGGGAAGGCCTTGTTGCAGCCCGCATCCTTGGCGCACTGGGCGAACAGGCCGTCCAGCGCGGCCTGCGCGTCCCTGGCGCCGGCCGGGATCACCTGGTCGGGCGCGGCGACGCCGTCCAGCAGCAGGCTGCGCACGCTGGCCGGGAAGGCGCGCGCATAGACCTGGGCCAGGCGTGTGCCGTAGGAGCCGCCCCAGAGATTGACCTGGCCATAGCGCAGCGCGCGGCGCACCTGTTCGAGGTCGCGCGCGCTGGCCGCGGTGGTATAGGCGCCGTAGCGGACCTTGGTGCTGGAAATGCAGGCGCGCAGCTCGGCTTCGAGCTGCTCCTCGCTCATGCGCTCGTGTTCCGGCTTGCTTTCGCAATCGAGCTTGCCCGACAGGCCGGTGCCGCGCTGGTCGATGAAGACCAGGTCGCGGGTGGCGCGCACGCGCTGCAGCGCCGGGAGCAGGGTCAGGACGTCGCTGCCGGCCTGGCCAGGGCCGCCGGCCAGCACGAACAGCGGGTCGGCGCGGGTGCCTTCGCGCAGGGCGGGGGCGACGGTGATGTGCAGCTTGAGGGTGCCGGCGCGCGGATCGGCGTAATCGAGGGGCACCGGCACGCTGACGCAGCGCAGGGCTTCGGTGACGCCGGGCAGGTGGCAGCTGCGCGTGCTGGCCGCCGCCTGGGACGGCGACGCAGGTGCGGCGGCTCCGGCGGAGCCTGCCAACAGCAGCGGCAGGGCGCATAGGACGAATTGCTTCTTCACTGAGTCTCCTTGAGGTTGCCATGATGGTAAGTTGGCCCTCTTTCCGGGGTCAATCGATTGTTCCACCGGTGCATGAAATTATGAGTGTGGGGTAGCTCTCTAGAAATAATCTTGCGCTAGCGCGTGCGGGGAAAGGAAAAAACGACAGCATGTGGGATGCGGATTGACGTGGCATGCCCGGTTGGGCTATCATCGTGGGCTTTCCGTTTGCTCAGGAAAAGACAATAAGGCAGAGTCCGCTGATGTTTGGGGCGGAACCACCATTTGAGCAATTTCTTTATTAGGAAGTCAACATGAAAACTTTTTCCGCTAAGGGCCATGAAGTCCAGCGCGACTGGTTTGTGATTGACGCGACGGACTTGGTCCTCGGACGTGTTGCCAGCGAAGTGGCACTCCGACTGCGCGGCAAACACAAGCCGGAATTCACTCCGCACGTCGATACCGGCGATTTCATCATCGTCGTCAATGCAGGCAAGCTGCGCGTGACCGGCACCAAGGCCACCGCCAAGACCTACTACCGTCACTCGGGCTACCCGGGCGGTATCTACGAAACCAACTTCCTGAAAATGCAACAGCGCTTCCCGGGCCGTGCCCTGGAAAAGGCTGTCAAAGGCATGCTGCCGAAGGGCCCGCTGGGCTACGCCATGATCAAGAAGCTGAAAGTGTACGCGGAAGGCACCCACCCGCACGCAGCACAGCAACCTCAAGCACTGACCCTCTAAGGAACTGACATGATCGGTAACTACAACTACGGCACCGGCCGTCGCAAGAGTGCAGTCGCTCGCGTGTTCATCAAGGCCGGCACCGGCCAGATCATCGTGAACGGCAAGCCGGCGTCGGAATACTTCTCGCGCGAAACCGGCCTGATGGTCATCCGCCAGCCGCTGGAACTGACCGGCAACGTCGAGCGTTTCGACATCAAGGTCAACGTGCACGGTGGTGGTGAGTCGGGCCAGGCAGGCGCCGTCCGCCACGGCATCACCCGCGCTCTGATCGACTACGACGCAGGCCTCAAGGGCGACCTGGCACGTGCCGGTTTCGTCACCCGTGACGCCCGTGAAGTCGAGCGTAAGAAAGTTGGTCTGCGCAAAGCACGTCGCGCAAAGCAGTTCTCGAAGCGTTAATCGCCTTCACAGCGCCTTGTGCGCTGCTGCAAAAGCCGCCTGCTGCAAAGCTGGCGGCTTTTTGTTTTGGGCGGCCGCCAGTCCGGTCCCTCAGCGCGTCGTTCCGGCGAAGGCCGGAATCCAAGTTTCTATGCAAACCACTTATGCCAGCGTTAGTGGAACGCTTGCACACTTGGGTTCCGGCCTTCGCCGGAACGACGGGCTAATGCAAACAATATTTGCATGAGACAGTAGCCGTGCAAATATCCTTTGCGCCGCCTCTACTGCAGGCTTCCTTCATACGCCGGCAACCTCCGCTGCTCCTCCGCCGTGAACATCCGCTCCCGCAGTCCCGCCAGCGCCCGCGCATCCCGCAGGCTCCGGCGCGCATCGAGGTAAGCGGCGATCCTGCGCCGCCACTCCGCTTCTTCCCGGTCCACCTCGGCCAGCCTTCGCGCCGCATCGGGATCGAGCGCCTCGGCGCGCGCCCGGAACACTTCCTCGTCCCCGGCGCCGCGTGCGCGCATCTGCCCGACCGATTCCTCCAGCCGCGCGATGCGTACCGGCGCCGCACGCGCCTCGCGCACCTCCGGCGGCAGGGCGGCGTCCAGCTCGGCCAGCCGCTCGCGCTGCTGGTCCGCGCTCAGTGCCCGGTCCTGGCGGACTTCGACGCGGGCCAGCATGTCCTGCTGTTCGGCGTCCTCGCGTCCGAACATCGCACGGCTCTCCTGCGCGCTGAAGTAGCGCCCGCGCAGCGTGCGCATGGCCTGCAGGCGCTTGCGGATGGCCGCCGCACCGGCGCCCGCCAGGTCCTTGCGGCGCTCCAGTTCCACCAGCGCCGCCTTGTAGCCGAGATAGCGGCCCAGCAGCTGCCTGGCCGCATTCGATGCGGGCGGACGCAGGCGCCGCTCCAGCTCGCGCTCGATTTCGGCGCGCACCTGTGCGGGCGTCTTCTCGCCCACGGTCGCCAGGTAGTAGTCGAACAGTTCGACCAGGTCTTCATTGGCCACCAGCAGGCCGTCCGCGCCGGTAGTGGCGCCGCCATCGGCGTGCGTGCCTGCGAGCGAAGGCGCAAAGGAAGCGGCCTGGCCCGCAGCCTTCGCCGGCGTCGCCGCGGGCGCCGCGGGCGCTGCGGCGTCCCGCGCCGGCAGCCAGGCGAACACCCAGGCGCACAGCGCGGCGGCCGCCAGCAGGGCCGCCGCTTCCCATACCAGGGTCGGGACGCGGCGCATGCTTACAGTCCCATCTCGCGCAGGCGGTTGGCCTGCTGGCGGTAGACGGTCTTGGGATTGGTCTCGAACAGGTTGACGAGGCCGGCCACCTGGTTGACTTCATCCATGTGGTTCATGCCGTAGTCGTCGCGGATCACGCGCCCCAGCCGGCTCGAGCAGCTGCCGACCAGCCCGTCGTTCTTCTCGCCATGGAAGGCCAGCGAGAGCAGGGCGAGCGAACCGTCGAGCGGGTCGAGCAGGTTGGTGAAGGGCTGGGCGCCGCTCCACGAGAAGTAATGGACGCCGTTGACCTGGTAGTCGCCTTCGCCGCAGGCGGTGCGCGGCACGCCCTGCGGATGCCTGCTGTTGAAGGCGGCCGCGCCGGCGGTCGTCATCGAGGCCAGCGCCGCGGTCGACATCTGCGTGCTGCCGTCGCCGGACAGGAAGGCGATCGTGCCCGCCACGCCGTTGACGATGGAAGCCAGCGCCGCTTCCGAGAACGAACCGGGCGCCACCGAGCCGCGCACGATGTCCGCCAGCGGCGCGCCCTTGTGCACGCCGCCGACGCTGGTCACCGAAGCGACCAGCTGCGGCGCGACCGAGGCGACGTAGCGCACGGTCGGCCCGCCGTGGCTATGCCCGATCAGGTTCACTTTCTGGGCGCCGGTGGCCGCAAGCACCCGCTTGACGTAGGCGAGCAGCTGCTCGCCGCGCACTTCGGTGCTGTTGGCCGCGGTCACCTGGGCGATATGGACCTGGGCCCCGTCCCGGCGCAAGGCGTCGGCGATGCCGAACCAGTAGCCGTAGGGGCCGATCGTGTCCCAGCCGAGGAAGCCGTGCACCAGCACGATGGGGTATTTGGTTTGCGTGTAGCCCTGGGCCAAGGCCTGGGCAGGGAAGAGCGAAAGGGCGAGCAGGGCCATGCCGATCCATTGAACGATCCGCTTGATCATGGGTGTCTCCGATGTAGGTTGGTGTGGTGCCGGCAAAAACCAGAGTACGGCTACTGCCGCGCTCGCTCAAGCGTCGCCAGCTTGCTTGCTTTCATGCACCCATGTGCGGAGGAACGCTCCTGCCGGAGAAATGGTGAGATCGTTCTCATCCATGTTCGCAGCGGATAACAAAAGTAAGGTCCGAACGTTCGTTCGTAAATGCGCCATGTTTTTTGGGCAAATTTCGCGAATCGGAAAACTCCGAGGCGCTTTCGCAACAGAACTCAAGACAAGGCCGAGGTTTCAGGCCGGACGGGTAAAAAGCGAACGGTTTGTGCGGCTTTTTTTGCGAAGAACGCGCTTGACTCTGCCACTAGTGTCAGCCTCGACGATGATGTTCCGCGCAGGTTGTGCGCCTCAACCAAGGAATCCGCATGCAAAGCAAGCATCTCCTCATCTCGCTGTTCGCCCTGGCACTGGCCGCTCCGGTCCTCGCCGACGACAATCCCCTGGGCACCTCGCCCGCCTGCGGCCCGGCCCAGGACAACAATCCCGACAGCCGCAGCCCGCAGACCCTCGTGCAAGCCTTGTACGAGATCGTCTCCGGCCCGGCCGGCGCCAAAAAAGACTGGGAGCGCATGGACAAGCTGTTCGCGCCGGGCGCCATCGTGACACCCACTTCGCACCGTGAACCCGGCTTCCAGGCCGCGCCGCAAACGCCGCGCCAGTTCGCGGCCCTCAACGATCGTCTGCTGGGCCAGCGCGGCTTCTTCGAGCGCGAAGTGGCGCACCAGGTGAGCCAGTTCGGCCACATCGCGCACATGCACAGCAGCTACGAGACGCGCGAGCGTCCGGATGGCCCGGTCCAGCGCCGCGGCGTGAACAGCCTGCAGCTGATGCATGACGGCGCACGTTGGTGCGTGCTGTCGATCACTTGGGATGCCGAAACGCCGGCCCACCCGATTCCGGCATCGCTCGAGCGTCCGAAGTCCTGATTCAGGGCCCGCCGCCGCGGCGCTGCTCTTCGAGGAAGGCCAGGCGCGCGGCGGCGCTGTCCCGAATCTGCTGGAGGGCCTCGATACGCTGGTCCAGTTCGCCCAGCTTGTCGTGGTAGAGCGCGATGACGTCGCCGCAGATGCTGCGCAGGTCCGGCGGCTGCGGGCCCAGCATGGAGACCACCGGCCGGATCTCCTCGAGCGTGAAGCCATTTCGCAGCAGCACGCGGATGCGCTCGACGAACTGGACTGCCGAGGAGTCGAACAGCCGGTAGCCGTTCTCCCGCCGTACCGAGCTCAATAGCCCGGATTGCTCGTAATGGCGGAGGGAGCGCACGCTGGCGCCGGTCTGCCTGGCCAGCTCACCGATGGACATCATTTTCATAGAGAAATTATAGCGGTGGCGGGCCCGGCGGCAAGCGGGGCGGGCCGGCGCGCCTTGCGAACAAGGCTGTTAAAATTGCAGCCTTCAGCCTTGTCCCGGCAGGGGCCTCATTAATTACCGAAGGAAAGAACATGATCAAAGTTGGCATCGTTGGCGGAACCGGATATACGGGCGTGGAATTACTGCGGCTGTTGGCCGTCCACCCGGATGTCCAGCTGACCGCGATCACCTCGCGCAAGGAAGACGGCCTGCCGGTCGCCGACATGTTCCCCTCGCTGCGCGGCGTGGTCGACCTGGCGTTCTCGAGCCCGGACAAGGCCGACCTGACCCAGTGCGACGTGGTCTTCTTCGCCACCCCGCACGGCGTGGCCATGGCCCAGGCGCCGGCGCTGCTGGCGGCGGGCGTGAAGGTGATCGACCTGGCGGCGGACTTCCGCCTGAAGGACCGCGCCACCTTCGAGAAGTGGTACAAGATCGAGCACACCGCGCCGGAACTGCTGGAAGAAGCCGTCTACGGCCTGCCGGAACTGAACCGCGAAGACATCAGGAAGGCGCGCCTGATCGCCAACCCGGGCTGCTACCCGACCACCATGCAGCTGGGCTTCTACCCGCTGCTCAAGGCCGGCATCATCGATGCAAGTAACCTGATCGCCGACGCCAAGTCGGGCGTGTCGGGCGCGGGCCGCAAGGCCGAGATCGGCACCCTGTTCTCGGAAGCCAGCGACAACTTCAAGGCCTATGGTGTGCATGGCCACCGCCACACCCCGGAAACCTCGGCCCAGCTGCAGCGCTACACCGACCAGCAGGTCGGCCTGATCTTCACCCCGCACCTGGTGCCGATGATCCGCGGCATGCACTCGACCCTGTACGCGCGCCTGACCAAGGACATCGACAACGCCGCCCTGCAGGCGTTGTTCGAAGAGGAATACAAGGACAGCGAATTCGTCGACGTGATGCCCTTCGGCTCGCATCCGGAAACCCGCTCGACCCGCGGCTCGAACATGCTGCGCCTGGCGCTGCATCGTCCGGAGCCGGGCAATACCTTGGTGATCCTGGTGGTCCAGGACAACCTGGTGAAGGGCGCGTCGGGCCAGGCGGTGCAGTGCATGAACCTGATGTTCGGGCTTGAAGAGTCCAAGGGCCTGAAGCAGATCGCGCTGCTGCCGTAAGCAGCTCGATAACGCACCTGGCAAACGGCGCGTGGACGGCGGCGCCGTCCACCCTACAGCGAACGCCAACGTAGGGTGGACGGGTTCCCCGTCCACGCGTCCAGCCAGCTCATGCACGGCCGCTCCGGCGCCTTATTTCACGTTGCGCAACCGCAACTCCCCCGACACGACCTGGATCAAGGCGCACCCTGTTGAGCACGGTAAATTGACCGATGCACAGATCAACTTTCTACAGGGGTGACGCAATGTTCGGTCGACAAGCGAAAAGCGAAATTGACAGCCTGGTCGGCATTTCGGCCCGGATCGAGGGCGACCTGTGCTTCACGGGCGGCTTGCGGATCGACGGCGAGGTGCACGGCAACGTGGTGGCCGCGGACGGGGCCGACAGCATGCTGATCGTCTCCGAGCACGCCCGCATCGAGGGCGAGGTGAGATGCGCCAGCTTGGTGGTCAACGGCTACATCGCCGGCTCGGTATATTCGTCGGAACTGCTTGAATTACAGCCGAAAGGCCGCATACATGGAGATGTACACTACCGCTTGCTGGAGATGCACGGTGGGGCCTTGGTAACAGGGAAACTGACCCACGAACCAGCCGGCGAACCGGTGTTTCATCTGGCCGACGCTGTCGAAGGCTCGGCAGCATGACTTGCGCCAACGGTCTATAATGGCGCTAGTTGAATTTATTCAGGAGTTTATCCATGACCGCAGTCGCCGAAGTGCAAGAGCACGACACGATCCCCACGCCGATCAACTTCACCGACAGCGCCGCACAGAAAGTTGCACAGCTGATCGAGGAAGAGGGCAATCCCGACCTCAAGCTGCGCGTTTTCGTGCAGGGCGGCGGCTGCTCCGGCTTCCAATACGGCTTCACCTTTGACGAAATCGTCAACGAAGACGACACCACGATGGAAAAGAACGGCGTCCAGCTGCTGATCGACTCGATGAGCTACCAGTACCTGGTCGGCGCAGAGATCGATTACAAGGACGACCTCGAAGGCGCCCAGTTCGTCATCAAGAACCCGAACGCCACCTCGACCTGCGGCTGCGGTTCGTCGTTCTCGGCTTAAGTTCCCCAGGCCCCGGCAGCAGTGCCGGGTGGTCCAGACGGCCCGCTCCTCGCGGGCCGTTTCCGTTTACGCAGGATACAGCGCGCCCAGAATGCGCAGCCCGCGCGCGCCGGTGACGGCCGGCAGGTTGCCCGGTTCGCGCTGGGCGAAGCGCCAGCCCAGCCAGGCGAAGGCTAGCGCCTCCACCCGGTTCGGCGCCACGCCCAGCGCCGCCGTCGATTCCACCTTCCCCCCGTCCAGCGCCGCGCTGATGTCGCGCAGCAGGGTGCCGTTGTAGGCGCCGCCGCCGCAGACATACACGGCATCCGGCTTCACCCCTTCCTCCCGGATCGCGCGCGCAATCGTCACCGCCGTCAGGCGGGTCAGCGTGGCCTGCACGTCCACAGGCGCCAAGCCCGGGCATTGCGCCAGTTTTGCGTCCAGCCATTGTTCATGGAACAAGTCGCGGCCAGTGCTTTTGGGGGCGGGCTGGCGGAAGTAGGGCTCGTCGAGCAGGATGCCGAGCAGCGGCGCGTCGACCGTGCCGCTGGCGGCCCAGGCGCCATCCTCGTCGTAGGCGCGGCCCTGGTGGCGGGCGATCCACAGGTCGATCAGGACATTGCCCGGGCCGGTGTCGAAGCCGGTCACGCGGCCGTCGCCGTGCAGCACGCTGATGTTGCCGATGCCGCCGATGTTGACCACCACGCGCGGCGTGCCTGGCTTGCCGAAGGCGGCTTCGTGGAAGGCCGGCACCAGGGGCGCGCCCTGGCCGCCGGCGGCGATGTCGCGGCTGCGGAAGTCGGCGATCACGTCGATGCCGGTCAGTTCGGCCAGCAGCGAGGGGTTGTTGGTCTGGCGGGTGAAGCCCAGTTCCGGGCGGTGGCGGATGGTCTGGCCGTGCACGGCGACAGCGGCCACAGGGCCGGCGGCCGAGGGCAGCAGGGCGCGCACGCAGTCGGCGTAGGCCAGGGCCAGGCCGTTGGCGGCCAGGGCTTCACGTTCCAGTTCGTTCGGGCTGGCGGCTTGCAGGGCCATCAGTTCGGTGCGCAGCTCGGCCGGGAAGGGGGCGAAGGCGGCGGCCAGGGTGTGGATGGCGCCGTTCGAGAAGTCGGCCAGCACGCCGTCGACGCCGTCGAGGCTGGTTCCGGACATCAGGCCGATGTAGAGGGTGGAGGATTCGCTCATGGTTTCTTATTACTTGGTGTAGGCGGGCGTGGGTGGCCGGGACCCAAGTTTATCAGCTCAGCCATCGGCCCCAAACAAAACGCCCCCCGGTGCACGAGGCAGCGGAGGGCGTTTCAATTCAGAACGTAAAGCTCAGCGCGCAGCCATCGTCGTGCCGCCGCTCGGCGACAGCAGCGAGAAGCGGTGGTTCATTTCGGCAGCCGCCATGCGGAAGCGGGCCAGTTCGGACTGGTTCAGCGGTTGCTGGGCCAGCGACTTGAACTGGTTCGGGTCCTTGGCCTGGCCGGCCACGCGGAACTCGTAGTGCAGGTGGGCGCCGGTCGACCAGCCGGTCGAGCCGACGTAGCCGATCACCTGGCCCTGGCTGACCTTGGCGCCGCGGCGCAGGCCCGGAGCGAAGCGGCTCATGTGGGCGTAGGCGGTGCTGTAGCTCGACCAGTGCTTGAGGACGACCATGTTGCCGTAGCCGCCAGACACGCCGGCGAAGTCGATGGTGCCGTCGCCGACCGCACGGATCGGCGTGCCCATGCCGGCCGCGTAGTCGACGCCCTTGTGCGCCTTCCACTTGCCCGAGATCGGGTGCACGCGCATCGAGAAGCCCGACGAGATACGCGAGAACTCGAGCGGCGACTTCAGGAATGCCTTCTTGAGGGACTTGCCGTCCAGGGTGTAGTAGCCGCCCTGCTTGGTGACCGGGTCTTCGTACCACACCGACTGGTGAGCGACGCCGCGGTTGACGAATTCGCCCGCCAGGATGCGGCCGGTCTTGACCAGTTCGCCGTCCAGCCAGAAGGTTTCGTACACCACGCTGAAGCGGTCGCCACGCTTGAGGTCCGAACGGAAGTCGATGCTGGTCGAGAACATCTCGATGATCTGGCCGACGATCGAATCCGGCAGGCTGCCGCCATCGACGTTGGAGTCGGTGGCCGAGTACAGCGAGGTGGTGATGTCGCGCGAACGCATCTCCACGCGGCGCTCCAGCTTGGCAGGGGCCTCGGTGACGGTGAAATCCTCGCCCTTGCGCGCCACGGTGATCGTGCGTGCATCGCCATCCTTGCCATCGGTGAGGGTGGCGCGCAGCGACAGCAGCAGGCCGTTCTCATCGGTTTCGGCCTGGATGCGCTTGCCGGTCTTGAGCGACAGCAGGCGGCGGGCGGTTTTATCGGTGCGGACGAATTTCTGGGCCTCGGCGTCGTTCACGCCAAGACGGTTGAAGACGGAACCGAGCGAGTCGCCGCGGCGAATGCGCTCTTCGTGGATGAATTGCTGCTCGTCCTGCTGGAGGGCGGCGATCTGGTCTGCCAGGTTCGGCAGTTCGAGATCCTGGGCGACTTGCTTGACGGGGAGATCCGACGCGTCTGGTGCGATAGGAGCCACGCCAACAGCGCCAAACGCGCACAGGCTCAGGAAGGCCGCGCCGGCGCTGAGGATGCGCGACTTACGGGTCTTCGGGAGCAGTTGCAGCAGGCTGTTGCCAGTGATTTTATGTATAGGGTTCATGCAATCAGTTAAAATTTGCGGCTGAACTTCTAGGGACCTACATTTCTTATCGTTTTGAAAAGTTTTTTCAAAGCAACAGAAACAAGATCGAGCATCATACCACAGGTTATGGTCCTACAACCGTTTTAGCCTCTTTCCTACAAGAATTTATGACTTCCAACGCATCGGCCGGACACGGCAACCCGGTGACCCCTTCCACACCCCTGCCACTGACCGACAAGGTGCTCGAGTCGCTCGCTATCGCCAAGCGCGGCGTCGACGAATTGCTGATCGAAAGCGAATTCGCCCAGAAGCTGGCGCGTTCCGAGCAGAGCGGCAAACCGCTGCGCATCAAGCTCGGCCTGGACCCGACCGCACCCGACCTGCACCTCGGCCACACCGTGGTACTGAACAAGCTGCGCCAGCTGCAAGACCTCGGCCACCAGGTGATTTTCCTGATCGGCGACTTCACTTCGATGATCGGCGATCCGTCGGGCCGCAATGCGACCCGTCCGCCTCTGACCCGCGAACAGGTCGAGGCCAACGCCATGACTTACTTCCGCCAGGCATCGCTGGTGCTGGATGCTGGACGGACGGAAATCCGCTACAACTCCGAATGGTGCGATCCGCTGGGCGCGCGCGGAATGATCCAGCTGGCCTCGCGTTACACCGTGGCACGCATGATGGAGCGCGACGACTTCACCAAGCGCTACAAGAGTGGGACTCCGATTGCGGTGCATGAGTTCCTTTACCCTTTGATGCAGGGCTATGATTCAGTCGCTTTGCACGCAGATCTCGAACTTGGGGGCACTGACCAGAAGTTCAACCTCCTTGTTGGCCGTGAGTTACAAAAAGATTATGGCCAGGAGCCGCAGTGCATCCTGACCATGCCGCTGCTGGAAGGCCTGGACGGCGTCGAGAAGATGTCCAAGTCCAAGAACAACTACATCGGCATCACCGAACCGGGCAACACCATGTTCGGCAAGCTGATGAGCATCTCGGACGAGATGATGTGGAAGTACTACGACCTGCTGTCCTTCCGCTCGATCGAGGACATCGCCCGCCTGAAGGCCGAGATCGCCGGCGGCGCCAACCCGCGCGACGCGAAAGTGGCTTTGGGCAAGGAAATCGTGGCGCGCTTCCACTCGGCCCAGGCGGCCGAGGATGCGCTGGCCGACTTCGTCAACCGCTCCAAGGGCGGCATCCCGGACGAGGTGCCGGAAGTGGCGCTGTCCGGCGCGCCGATGGGCCTGCCGCAGGTGCTGAAGCAGGCCGGCCTGTGCGCCTCGACCTCGGAAGCCATGCGCATGATCGACCAGGGCGGCGTGCGCGTCGACGGCGGCGTGGTCAGCGACAAGGGCCTGCAGCTGGGTGCCGGCAGTGTGGTGGTGCAAGTGGGCAAGCGCAAGTTCGCCCGCGTTACTCTGGCATGATCGGGCTGCTGCAACGGGTCAGCGAGGCGGCGGTACGTGTCGACGGGGAAACCGTCGGCGCCATCGGCCCCGGGCTGATGGTGCTGCTGTGCGCCGAAAAGGGCGACACCGAGCGCGAAGCCGAGGCCCTGCTGGCCAAGCTGCTGACTTACCGTGTCTTTTCCGACGAGGCCGGCAAGATGAACCGCAGCGTGACCGACACCGAGGGCGGCCTGCTGCTGGTGCCGCAGTTCACCCTGGCGGCCGACACCAAGTCCGGCACGCGCCCGTCGTTTTCGCCGGCCGCCGCGCCGGAAGACGGCCTGCGCCTGTTCGAGCATGTCGTGCGCCAGGCGCGGGCGCGTCATGGCATCGTCGAAACCGGCCGGTTTGGGGCCGATATGAAGGTGTCTTTGACAAACGATGGCCCGGTGACGATCTGGCTGCAGGTTGATCCGGTCGGGACTTCGCGCTGAAACAAGCGGCGCCGGGCGGGGTCAATAACATCAGGGCCTGGGAGGACGTATGAGAATCTGGAGCGAGTCATTTAGCGATGGCGGGGAAATCCCGCCCGAGTGCGCGTTCGCGGTCATCGACCCCGACTCGCACGTCAAGCTGTCGAGCAACCGCAATCCGCATATCGCCTGGGACGAGGTGCCGGCCGGCACCCAGTCGCTGGTGCTGATCTGTCACGACCCGGACGTGCCGTCCGAGGGAACCGACGTCAATAAAGAAGGGCGTACGGTGCCGGCATCCTTGCCGCGCGTGGATTTCTTCCACTGGACGCTGGTCGACATCCCGGTCTGCCTCAAGTCGCTGGCCGAGGGCATGTTTTCGGACATGGTCACGCCGCACGGCAAACCGGGTCCTTTGGTGCCGTTCACCATCAAGAACGGCACCGAGCACCAGCTGCGCCACGGCCTGAACGACTACACCGGCTGGTTCGCGAGCGATCCCGACATGGCCGGCGAGTTCTACGGCTACGACGGACCGTGCCCGCCCTGGAACGACGAGCGCGTGCACACCTATATATTCACGCTGTACGCTCTCGACATCGCGCACCTGCCCCTGGAAGGGCAGTTCAGCGGCGCCGAGGCGCGGCTGGCGATCCAGGGGCATATCCTGGACGAGGCGCGGATGTTCGGCGTGTATTCGCTGAATCCCGAAGTCGCGTCCGATGTGCTCAGGTAGCCTGATCGGCAGTTTGCTTAATTAATAGTAATAACAATCGCCCCGAGGTTCGGGTGCAGGAACCTCATGTTGTCGAATGACCCCGAATCGTCCGTGGGCGCAACCACGATTCTATTGATCCGCCACGGCGAAACCGCCTGGAATGCGGAACGCCGCCTGCAAGGACACCTCGACATCGCCCTGAACGCGGAGGGCGAACGCCAGGCCGCCGCGCTGGCGGCGGCGCTGGCCGACGAGACCATCGACGTGCTGGTGTCGAGCGACTTGATGCGTGCGCGGCAGACGGCCGAGGCCATCGCGCGCGGCCGTGGGCCGGGCATGGCGCTGGAACTGGCGCAGGACCGGGCCTTGCGGGAGCGCTGCTATGGCGGTTTCGAAGGCTTGCTGTACAGCGAGATCGCGGACCGGTTCCCGCTCGAGTTCGCGGCCTGGCAGGCGCGGCATGTGGACGCGGAGGTGCCCCCTGGGGAGAGCCGGGGCGAAACTTTCCGCCAGTTTTACGAGCGCGTGACCGGGGCGATCGCGCGGCATGCGGCTGCGCATCCGGGCAAGACCCTGGCGCTGGTGGCGCATGGCGGGGTGCTGGAATGTGCCTACCGGGCGGCGCTTGGCTTGCCGCTGGAGACGCCGCGCGACTTCAAGGTGCATAACGCGAGCGTCAACCGGTTTGTGGTGGAAGAGGGCGGCTTGAAGCTGGTCAGCTGGGGGGAGGTGGAGCATCTTCGGCGGGCGGTGCTGGATGATCTGACGTAGATGGCTTCGGGAGGGACCCAAGTTCGCACCGCAGAGTTAGCTCATCCTGTTAGCGATACCCTCGACACGCCCCCAAGCGCCGCTCCCAATCCCCTTTTTTACACCTTGCCAATATCGCACACGCAACAATCCCATTAAATTTGCTGATAATTTGAGCAGCGCTTGGGGTAAAATACTAGGTTCCCAAGAAACTTCTCCCATTTTCCGCTGTGCAAATCGGTACTTACACACTGCGTAACAACGTCTTCGTCGCCCCCATGGCCGGGGTGACCGACCGCCCCTTCCGCCAGCTGTGCAAACAGCTCGGCGCCGGCTATGCAGTGTCCGAAATGGCCGCGTCCAACCCGCGCCTGTGGGCCAGCGAAAAGACCTCGCGCCGTACCGACCACGCGGGCGAAATGGAACCGAAAGCCGTCCAGATCGCCGGCGCCGACCCGCAAGACCTGGCCGATTGCGCCAAATTCAACGTCGAGCGCGGCGCCCAGATCATCGACATCAACATGGGTTGCCCGGTGAAAAAGGTCTGCAACAGCTGGTGCGGTTCCGCCCTGCTGCAGCACGAAGACCTGGTCGAACGCATCCTGCACGCCGTGGTGGGCGCAGTCGACGTGCCGGTCACCCTGAAGTTCCGCACCGGCTGGGACCGCCAAAACAAGAACGCCCTGCGCATCGCGCGCCTGGCCGAAGAGGCCGGCATCCAGATGCTGACCCTGCACGGCCGCACCCGCGCCGACGGCTACAAGGGCGAGGCCGAATACGACACCATCCGCGCCGTCAAGGCGGCGGTGAGCATCCCGGTGGTCGCCAACGGCGACATCACCACCCCCGAAAAAGCGAAGTTCGTGCTCGACTACACCGGCGCGGACGCGGTCATGATCGGCCGCGCCGCCCAGGGCCGTCCCTGGATCTGCCGCGAGATCGACCACTACCTGCGCACCGGCGAACACCTGCCGCCACCCGAGGTGGAAGAGGTGCGCGCCCTGATGAACGAACACCTGCCGGCCCACTACGCCTTCTACGGCGAATACGTGGGCGTGCGCACCGCGCGCAAGCACATCGGCTGGTACGTGCAGGATCTGCCGGGCGGGGAAGAATTCCGCCAGCGCATGAACCTGATGGAATCGACTGCCGAGCAGCTGGCGGCCGTCGACGAGTTTTTCAAATCGCAACATCAGTACGGCGAGCGGTTACAATACCGCCCCGCGCGTCCTGCCGATGAAGCGATCGCGGCATAAGCAGTTATCACAATAAGAATTATTACGGGGACACGCTGCTATGCAGCGGAGCAATCATTAACCAGGATGAAGCAGCAGACATGAGCAAAGAAAGTATCCAGGAAGTCGTCCAGAAGAGCCTCGAGGACTATTTCAACGATCTGGGCGAGCAGAAACCGACCAATATCTACGACATGATGGTGTTGACCGTTGAAAAGCCAGTGCTCGAAGTCGTGATGTCGCGTGCCGACGGCAACCAGTCGCATGCGGCCCAGATGCTGGGCATCAACCGGAATACTTTGCGAAAAAAACTGCAAGAGCACGGACTGCTCTAATCCAGCGCGGAATGGGTGGCCGCGTGTTGGGCGTGGCCGCTATCGGTCCGCCGTCCGACCGCAAGAATTCTTAACCACAGGCCACACCATGATCAAACAAGCCCTCATTTCCGTTTCCGACAAGACCGGCGTGCTCGACTTCGCGCGCGCCCTCAGCGCACTCGGCGTCAACATCCTGTCGACTGGCGGCACCGCCAAGCTGCTGCAGGATAACGGCGTCCAGGTGACCGAGGTTGCCGATTACACCGGTTTCCCGGAAATGCTCGACGGCCGCGTCAAGACCCTGCACCCGAAGGTCCACGGCGGCATCCTGGCGCGCCGCGACCTGCCTGAGCACGTCGCCAAGCTGGACGAGCACGGCATTCCGCAGATCGACATGGTCGTGGTCAACCTGTACCCGTTCCAGCAGACCGTCGCCAAGGAAGAGTGCTCGCTGGAAGATGCGATCGAGAACATCGACATCGGCGGCCCGACCATGCTGCGCTCGGCGGCCAAGAACCACCGCGACGTGGTCGTGATCGTCGACCCGGCCGACTATGGCGTGGTGCTGGCCGAGATGAAGGGCACGGGCGAAGCCGCCGGCCCGGTCAGCTACGAAACCAAGTTCCGCCTGGCCAAGAAAGTGTTCGCCCACACCGCCCAGTACGACGGCGCGATCACCAACTACCTGACCAGCCTGGGCGAAGACCGCCAGCACGCGACCCGTTCGGGCTATCCGCAGACCCTGAACATGAGCTTCGAAAAGGTCCAGGACATGCGCTACGGCGAGAACCCGCACCAGGGCGCCGCCTTCTACCGCGACATCGCTCTAGTTCCCGGCGCGCTGGCCAACTACCGCCAGCTGCAGGGCAAGGAACTGTCATACAACAACATCGCCGACGCCGACGCGGCCTGGGAATGCGTCAAGTCGCTGGGCGGCCTGGGCCAGCCGGCCGGCTGCGTGATCGTCAAGCACGCCAACCCGTGCGGCGTGGCGATCGGCGCGGACGCGCTCGACGCCTACAACCGCGCCCTGCAGACCGACCCGACCTCGGCCTTCGGCGGCATCATCGCCTTCAACGTCGAAGTCGACGGCAAGGCGGCCGAAGCGCTGGCCAAGCTGTTCGTGGAAGTGCTGATCGCCCCGAGCTTCACGCCTGACGCGCGCCAGATCATGTCGGCCAAGCAGAACGTGCGCCTGCTGGAAATTCCGCTGGGCGCCGGCCAGAACCCCTACGACGTCAAGCGCGTCGGCGGCGGCCTGCTGGTGCAGTCGCCGGACGCCAAGAACGTGGGCCTGGGCGACCTGCGCGTGGTCACCAAGAAGCAGCCGACCCAGCAGCAGCTGCAGGACATGATGTTCGCGTGGCGCGTGGCCAAGTTCGTCAAGTCGAACGCCATCGTGTTCTGCGGTAACGGCATGACCCTGGGCGTGGGCGCGGGCCAGATGAGCCGCATCGACTCGGCGCGCATCGCTTCGATCAAGGCCCAGAACGCCGGCCTGACCCTGGCCGGTTCGGCCGTGGCCTCGGACGCCTTCTTCCCGTTCCGCGACGGCCTGGACGTGGTGGTCGATGCGGGCGCGACCTGCGTCATCCACCCGGGCGGCTCGATGCGCGACCAGGAAGTGATCGACGCGGCCGATGAGCGCGGCGTCGTGATGCTGTACACCGGTACCCGTCACTTCCGCCACTAATCTGCCTGCCGGCGGGATCCTTTCTGCGGATCCCGCCATCCAAGTGGTGTGATCAAAACCGCCACTTACTGTGTTTTTCTACAGTATTTTTCCCACGAACACCCCCAGCCGCTATATCATTCCACAATGATTATTCTCGGCATCGACCCGGGCCTGCGTACGACGGGGTTCGGCGTCATTGAAAAACATGGCGCGAAGCTGCGCTACATCGCCTCGGGCACCATCAAGACGGGCCTGGAGGGGGCGCTGCCGCCGCGCCTGAAGATCATCCTGGACGGCGTGAGCGAAGTCGTCGCCACCTATGGCCCCGTGTGCGCGGCCATCGAAAAAGTCTTCGTCAACGTCAATCCGCAGTCGACCCTGCTGCTGGGCCAGGCGCGCGGCGCCGCGATCACGGCCCTGGTCGGCGCCGACCTGGATGTCGCGGAGTACACCGCGGTCCAGGTGAAGCAGGCCGTGGTCGGCACCGGCAAGGCCGCCAAGGCCCAGGTCCAGGACATGGTTTCGCGCCTGCTCAAGCTGCCGGGCCTGCCGGGCAGCGACGCCGCCGACGCGCTCGGCGTGGCGATCTGCCATGCCAACACGATGGATGCGCTGGCCATGGTCCACGCGGCCGCGCCCGCCATGCAGGGCCTGCGCATGAAACGCAATCGTCTCGTCTAACAAGGAAGAACAACGATGATCGGACGCCTTTCCGGAATCCTGCTCGAAAAAACGCCGCCCCAGGTGCTGGTGGACTGCAATGGCATCGGCTATGAAGTCGACGTGCCGATGAGCACCTTCTACAACCTGCCGCACACCGGCGAGAAAGTGGTGCTGTTCACCCACCTGATCGTGCGCGAAGACGCCCACCTGCTGTTCGGCTTCGGCACCGCGTCCGAGCGCGCGCTGTTCCGCCAGCTGATCAAGATCACCGGCATCGGCGCGCGCATGGGCCTGGCGATCCTGTCCGGCATGTCGGTGGCCGACCTGTCGCAGGCCGTCACCCTGCAGGAAACCGGGCGCCTGGTGAAGATCCCCGGCATCGGCAAGAAGACCGCCGAACGCCTGCTGCTGGAACTGAAGGGGAAGCTGGGCGCCGATATCGGCGTGGTAGGCGGCGCCGTGCGCGACGACGCCCAGGCTGACGTGCTCAATGCGCTGGTCGCTTTGGGGTATTCTGACAAGGAGGCGCTCCTGGCGATCAAGAACCTGCCGGCCGGCAGCAGCGTTTCCGACGGTATCAAGTTCGCATTGAAGGCATTGTCCAAGGCATGAGCATCCAGACCGACAACTTCACCGAACAGCGCGTCATCGATGCCGCGCCGGCTTCGCCGAACGAGGAGGCGATCGAACGCGCCTTGCGCCCGAAACACCTGGAAGAATACGTCGGCCAGGAAAAGATCCGCGACCAGCTCGAGATCTTCATCCACGCCGCGCGCAAGCGCCGCGAAGCGCTCGACCACACCCTGCTGTTCGGTCCGCCGGGCCTGGGCAAGACCACGCTCGCCCACATCATCGCGCGCGAGATGGGCGTCAACCTGCGCCAGACTTCCGGCCCGGTGCTGGAGCGCCCGGGCGACCTGGCCGCGCTGCTGACCAACCTCGAAGCGAACGACGTGCTGTTCATCGACGAGATCCACCGCCTGTCGCCGGTGGTCGAGGAGATCCTGTATCCCGCGCTCGAGGACTACCAGATCGACATCATGATCGGCGAAGGCCCGGCCGCGCGCTCGGTCAAGCTCGACCTGCAGCCGTTTACCCTAGTGGGCGCGACCACCCGCGCCGGCATGCTGACCAATCCGCTGCGCGACCGCTTCGGCATCGTGGCGCGCCTGGAGTTCTACAACGTCGACGAGCTGACCAAGATCGTGGCGCGCAGCGCCGCGCTGCTGGAAGCGCCCATCAACGAAGAGGGCGCGCGCGAAGTCGCCAAGCGCGCCCGCGGCACGCCGCGTATCGCCAACCGCCTGCTGCGCCGCGTGCGCGACTATGCGGAAGTGAAGGGCAACGGCGAGATCACGAAAGAGATGGCCGACCGCGCCCTGAAGATGCTCGACGTCGACACCGTCGGCTTCGACGTCATGGACCGCAAGCTGCTGGAAGCGGTGCTGTTCAAGTTCGCCGGCGGCCCGGTGGGCATCGGCAACCTGGCGGCGGCGATCGGCGAAGCGGCCGACACCATCGAGGACGTGCTGGAACCCTACCTGATCCAGCAGGGCTACCTGCAGCGCACCCCGCGCGGCCGGATCGCCACGCCGCTGGCCTACCAGCATTTCGGCGTCACCGCGCCGCGCATCAGCCCCACGGGCGATCTCTGGGACAACCTCCCGCTGGCTTAGCGCAGCCGCTCGCGCCGGCGTGCCGTGCGCTGCCCTACAACGCAGGAATCAGCACCTTGTCGATGACATGGATGACGCCATTGCTCGCCCGCACGTCGACCGCGCTGATCCTGGCCTGGACAGCCGTCGTATCGCGAATCGTCGGCGGCGTTCCCGATGTGAAGACGAGGCTTTGACCGGACACCGTCGCGACCGGCGTGCCGAACGGAATCTGCGTCGACAGTACCTGGCTGGGCAGGACGTGGTAGGTCAGGACGGTGCGCAGTTGCGCCGTGCTCAGGTTCGAGGGCGCGGCGGCGAAGGCGGCATCGGTCGGGGCGAACACCGTGAACGGACCGCTGCCGCTCAGCGTTCCCTGGAGATCGGCCGCCACCACGGCGGCGACGAGGGAGCTGAAGAGCGGATTCGCCTGGGCCATCTGGACGAGGTTCAGCACGCCCGGCGGAATGAGCACCTTGTCGACCGCATGGATGACTCCGTTGCTGGCCGGGACATTGGCCGTGACCACCGTTGCGCTCGTCAGCGCCGCATCCGTGATTTTCACGGCGCTGGTGAAATCGAAGTTCAGCCTGGCCGGCGCGTTCTCGAAGGAATAGGCTGTCGCCTGGGTTGCGCCACCGGCGGCCAGGTCGGCGGACAGCTTCTTCGTGCCGAGCACATGGTAAGTCAGGATGCTTTGCAGCGCGGCCGGCGGCAAGGCATTGACCATGGCCGTCGCATCGGCAAAGCCGAGCCGTTTCGCCAGGTCGGTAAAGGCCTGGTCGGTGGGCGCGAACACCGTCAGCTGGGCATTGGCATCGGTCAGCGTGTTCGCGATGCCGGCCTTGGCGGCCGCTGCCAGCAAGGCGTTGAAGCCCTGTGCCTTCGCTACCTCGGCGATATTCCCCTGGTTCGCTGCCGGCGGATCGTCGTCATCGCCGCCGCCGCACCCGGCCAGTCCCGTCGCCAGCGCCAGAGCAGCCAGCCCAAGTTTCAGAAAATGCCTTACGTTCATGTCAACCTCCGAAGTGTGAGATGTCCGGTTTCATGCATGCCTGGTGCCGAATATAGTTCGAGTGAACCGCGATCTCAAACGCGCACGCTACAAAAGCGGTGCTTTATCGGGTCAAGACATGAGGGAGGCGGTTAAGCGGGTCATACGCGGTTCGATCCTGCGATAGATGCTGGTGCGGAGGACAGGGGAACGGAGAGGAAGCGCCGCCATGCAGCGGGTACGCATCGGCGGCAGCGGATCAGTGACCGCGCCGCCGTCGATGTCGTTTGTCGGAAAGCCTGTTCAGAAATGCGGCTCGCAGACTTCGCGTTCGCGCATGCGGCGGTGGCCCTGCGCGCTCATGAGTGGCATGACGAAGGTCATGTAGAGCACGATCGTCAGGCTCAGCATCGCGCTGCACATCCACAGCATCAATGGCGAACCGCCGCGCCACATCATGGCCAGGCTGCCCAGCAAAGGCGCCGCCAGCAGCAGCCCTGCCAGCGAGCGCAGCTGCGGCGACCGGCGCATGCGGTGGCCCGCCATGCCGATCAGGAAGAAACCCGAGGATGCCAGCGTCAGGCCCACCAGCACGCCGGCGGCCCTGAAGGCGTCCGGCATGACGTTGCCATTCGGGTACAGCATGACGGGCGGGGCCACCAGGATCATGATCCCGGCAAGCAAACACAGCAGGCGCACAAAAATCATGGCCGCTCCTTTTCCTGCATTAAAGCAACAAATTCGATGACGTTCATGGGAATGGTGCTGAAAGATGATAGGCCTGCCCGATTGGCAAGTCTGTGGAAGATAGCATAAAGACAATATTCGATTTCACATGGCCTGTAGTTCGTGCGCCACAGTACGCTTGAAATATATTGACTAAATATTAATTAATAGGTAAGGCTGAGCAGCTGCCATTGTGACAATTGTCATCCGGCTTTGATGGCAGCCGCTTCTATTTTGCGCTTTCCTTTCTTCGCATACTGGCTGCACTATCCACCCTGCGAGGACCCCATGAACATCACATCCCTGAAAGCCGTGCTGGCCGCCGCCGGCTTCCTCCTGAGCGGCGCCGCACTGGCCGCCGCCACCCTGGTCCAGGACGTCCGCGTCTTCGACGGCAAGAGCGCGCATGCGCGCCGCTCCGTCCTGTTCGAGGATGGCGTGGTCGTCGACGCGGATTTCCGTGGACCGGTTCCGGCTGGCGCACGCATGGTCGACGGGGCAGGGCGCAGCTTGCTGCCCGGCCTGATCGATGCCCATACCCACGCCTTCCGCGACCAGGAGCTGCCGCTGATGTTCGGCGTTACGACCCAGGTCGACATGTTCACCGGCGTGCCCCTGATGCAGGAAATGCAGGCCGCCATGAAGGCCGGCAAGAACAAGACGCGCGCCGACATGTTCTCGGCCGGCACCCTGGTGACCGCGCCCGGCGGCCACGGCACCCAGTTCGGCATGGCGATCCCGACCCTGACCCGCGCCGAGGATGCCCAGGCCTTTGTCGACGCCCGCATCGCCGAGGGTTCGGACTTCATCAAGATCGTGATGGAGGCGGGCGGGCACGGCATGCGCAAGCTGGACACGCTCGACCTGCCCACCGTGAAAGCGGTGATCGCGGCAGCCCACCGGCGCGGCAAGCTGGCCGTGGTGCACGTCAGCACCGAGCAGGATGCGCGCGCCGTCCTGGAAGCCGGCGCCGATGGCCTGGTCCACCTGTTCCCCGGCGCGGCCGTGCCGCAGGCGCGCGCCGACAGCCTGGCCGCGCTGGCGCGCGAGAAGGGCGCCTTCGTGATCCCGACCTTCACCGTCCTGGAGAGCGTGGCCGGCACGCATGAGGACGACCTGCTGCGCCACCCCCAGCTGGCGAGCCTGCTGGACGGCGAAGCCCAGGGCCAGCTGAAGGCGCGCTACGGCGCCACGGCCCGGCCGGCGCTGCTCGAGGCGCCGCGCATGGTGACCGCCGCGCTGCGCCGCGCGGGCGTACCGGTGCTGGCCGGCAGCGACGCCGGCAATCCCGGCACCCAGTACGGCGTCAGCCTGCACCGCGAACTGGCCGCCCTGGTCGAAGCCGGCCTGAGCCCGCTCGACGCGCTGGCCTCGGCGACCTCTGTGCCTGCCAAGGCTTTCAAACTGGGCCAGCGCGGCTGCATCGCCAAGGGCTGCAAGGCCGACCTGCTGCTGGTCGAGGGCGATCCGACCCGGGACATCATGGCCACGCGCCGCATTGTGGAGGTGTGGAAGGATGGCGAGAGCGTGAACCCGATGCGCGAGGCCCGGCGCCGGCAGGTCGCGCAGGCGGCGGCCGGCAAGTCCGGCGGCAAGCCGCTCGCCTTGCCGGCGGACGGGCGCATCAGCCAGTTCAGCGAAGCGAAGCTCGGCAGCCCCTTCGGTTCCGGCTGGATGCCGACCGTCGACGCCATCGCCGGCGGCCGCTCCACCACCACCTTGGCGGCCCAGCCCGCGCTGGGCGATGGCCAGGTGCCGCTGGCGATCTCGGGCACGATCTCTCCCGACCTGCCCTATGCCTGGGCCGGCGCGGCCTTCATGCCGGGCGAGCGGCCGATGCAGGCGGCCGACCTGAGCGCCGCCAGGCTGGTGCGCTTCAAGGTGCGCGGCGACGGCGGCAGCTACCGCGCGATGATGATGTCGCAGGGCGTGCCGATGCCGGGCTACGCCTTCTTCACGGCGGGGCCGGAATGGACCGAGGTGAGCATCCCCTTCAGCGCCTTCCGCGGGGTCGATCCGGCCAGGGCGACCATGATAGGATTTGCCGCCGGACCGAAGGCCGGCCCCTACCGCTTCGAGATCGCCGATGTGCGCCTGCTCGAACGCTGACAAGAACAAGGAAGAGACGAGCATGGAGAGAATCAGGCGCGTGCTGGCGGGGCCCTGGACCCCGCCGGAACTGGGCAAGCTGCCCTACCTGTGGATCCTGAGCCTGGGCTACCTGGGCTGGAAGTACGCCTACGTGACGCCCTCGCTGCTGGAGACGCTGCTGCTGGTGCTGACCATCCTCGTCTTCCTGCCGCTGTACTGCTTCGGCTTCTGGGCGCGCGGCTGGCAGTCGCTTGCGTGCATCGCGGCTTCCAGCCTGCTGGGCGCGCTGTGGGCGCCGCACAACGCGGGTGCGGCAAGCTTCTTCATCTTCGCCTGCGCCATGTGCGCCGGCCTGCCGAGCGCGCGGCACGCGGTGCCGGCGGCGCTGGCGGTCCTTGGCTTCGCCTCGCTGGTCTCGCTGCGCCTGGAGTACATGCGCCTGGTCTTCCTGCTGCCGGTGCTGACCATCGGCCTGCCGGTCGCCATCTCCGCCGTCATGGACCGCAGCCTGCGCAAGTCGCGCGCCCAGCTGCTGCGCAAGCAGGAAGAGGTCGAGCACTTCGCCCGCATCGCCGAACGCGAGCGCATCTCGCGCGACCTGCACGACCTGCTGGGCCATTCGCTGTCCCTGATCGCATTGAAGGCCGAACTGGCGGGCAAGCTGGCGCGCCGCGACGCCGACGCCTGTGCGCGCGAGATCGCCGACATCGAAACCAGCGCGCGCCAGGCCCTGGCCGAAGTGCGCGCCGCCGTGACGGGCTTCCGCCAGAGCGGTCTGGCGCAAGCGCTGGCCAGCGCCCGCGCCAGCCTGGCCGCGGCCGATGTCGCGCTCACCGAGCGGGTCGAACGCTTCCCGCTGGCCCCCAGCACCGAGCACGTGGTGGCGCTGGCCGTGCGCGAAGCCGTCACCAACATCGTCCGCCATGCAGGCGCGCGCAGCTGCACCCTGTCGCTGGCGCAGGAAGGCGGGGAGGCCGTGCTGCGCGTGGCCGACGATGGAAGGCTGCGCAGCGAAGACGGCCTCCAGCACGGCAACGGACTGGAAGGCATGCGCGAGCGCGTCTCGGCCGCCGGCGGCCGTCTCGCGCTGCATGTGCGCGACGGCCTGGAACTCGAACTGCATCTGCCGAATGGGGTGACCAATTGATCCGCATCCTGATTGCCGAAGACCAGAAGATGGTGCTGGGCGCCCTGTGCGCGCTGCTGCGCCTGGAACCCGATGTCGAGGTGGTCGGCAGCGCCGACAACGGCCGCGACGCGCTGACCCTGTGCCTGGACAAGGCGCCGGACATCGTCCTGACCGACATCGAAATGCCGCACATGACCGGCCTGGAGCTGGCCGCGCGCCTGCGCGAGGCGAAGTCGCCCGCGAAGGTGATCGTGGTGACGACCTTCGGCCGCAGCGGCTACCTGCGGCGCGCACTCGAAGCCGGCGTGCGCGGCTACCTGCTCAAGGACGCGCCGGTGGACGCCCTGGCCGAGGCGATCCGCACCGTGCATGCGGGCGGACGCGCCATCGCTCCCGAACTGGCGCTGGAAAGCTGGAGCGGCGGCAGCGACCCGCTGACCGAGCGCGAACGCCAGGTGCTGCGCCTGGCCGGAGAAGGGCGCAGCAGCGCCGACATCGCGCGCCAGGTGCACCTGTCGGAGGGCACGGTGCGGAACTACCTGTCGGAAGCGATCAGCAAGGTGGGCGCGGGCAACCGCGTGGAAGCTTATCGGATGGCGCGCGACGCCGGCTGGCTGTAGCGGCGGCTGCGCAAGGGTTTGGCGAGCGGATGGGTGCGGCGCGGCGTCTTGCGCGGCGTGGGGACGACCATCAGCGGATGGATGAAGCTCAGGTAGAGCAGGATGGTCAGCACCAGCAGGTAGGCGCAGATGAAGACCATCATCAGGTTGTCGCCATGCCAGATCACGATCGCGCTGGCGCCGAAGGGCACCAGCAGCATCAGGGCCGCGAAGGAGCGCAGGCCGGGCGAGCGGCTCATGCGGTGGCCGGCCATGGCGACCAGGAAGAAACCGGTCGAGGCCAGCGCCAGTCCCAGCAGGCAGATGTAGGGTTCGGCGGCGTCCGGAATGCCGTGCGCGGTGGACGCCAGCAGCGCCGCCGGCAGCAGGATGCCGAACACGCCGCCGGCCAGGCTCAGCAGGCGCAGCACACGCATGGCCCGGCCCCGGAAGAAGGGGCGTGCGGTGTGCGTGATCGGAGTCGGGTTCATGCGCGCTGGCTCAGGATGACGTCGTCTTGACGTTAGCATAGCCGCAATCCCATGACAGCGGAATGAATTGCGTGTGCGACATATCAGTGGGCGGCGCTTTTCGAGAACAGGTTGATCACCGCCACCCCGGCAATGATGAGCGCCAGGCCGGCGATGGCGGCCAGGTCCAGGGTCTGGCGGTAGACGATCCAGCTCACCAGCGAAATCAGGATGATGCCGACGCCCGACCAGATCGCGTAGGCGATGCCTGTCGGCAGCACGCGCAGGCTGAAGGTCAGCAGGTAGAAGGACAGGGCGTAGCAGGCCACCGTCACGAGGCTGGGCAGCGGACGGGTGAAGCTGTCCGAGGCTTTCAGGGCGGTGGTGCCGATGACTTCGGAAACGATGGCGAGGCCGAGGTAGACGTAGGCCTGGGTCGGGGTCATGGGAGGCGGCCCGTCGGAATGATATGGTGTTTAGTTAGCAGAAAGACGTCGTTACTGCCACTGGCAGTAACGACCCCCGGCGAAGGCCGGGGCCCAAGTTTGCGTAAGCTATCGAGACGCTAAACTTAGGCGGAACAATGCCGGTGGCATTGTTCCGGCCTTCGCCGGAACGACGTTTATACGCTAACCGGGAGAACATGGTTAGCGACTGCTCGCACAGCTTACTGCTCGCGCACCCAGGTCTGGGAACGCCCGAACATCGGCGCGCCGATGTAGCCGCGCACTTCGAGCTTGTTGCCGTTGTCCTTCAGGGTCGCCTTGCTCTTGTAGGTCTTGCCCTTGCTCGGATCGAGGATCTCGCCGCCGGTGTACTCGTCGCCTTCCTTCTTCAGGCCCGAGAGGATGGTCAGGCCGATCATCGGCTGGTCCTTGCGCGCGCCGTCGCACTTCACGCATTTCGGGTTCTGGTCTTCGGTGGGGGCGCGGAACAGTTTTTCGATGCGGCCGGTCAGGACGCCCTGTTCCTCGGTGATGCGGACCAGCGCCTTCGGCTTGCCGGTTTCGTCGTCGATCGTCTTCCAGGTGCCGACCGGCGAGGAATTGTCCGCCCAGGCGGCAGGCATCGCGAACATGGCGGCAATCAGGCTTACGCCCATCAGGTGTCGCATCTTGAGTCTCCAGTGTAGTTGTGGTGCTGCCCAGTGTAGCAAACCCGATTCGCAGCGGGGGTGCGCGAAACCGAGGAAACCCTCCAATTTATGCACCGGCGTGCGCTTCAGGCAGCGGGAGGCAGGTCCAGGGTCGGCAACTGGTTGCGCCTTTCAGTGGGGCGGGTCAGCACGCGCAGCGTGACCTCGAGCGGAACGCCCATGTCGGCCAGTTCGCGCGCCACGCCCGGCCGGCCCTGGCTGGCGGCGTCGTGAATCACATTCTCGATGAGCAGGGCGGTCTTGTAGTCGGTTCGTCGGTCCATGCAGCGATCCTAACATGGCTGCGTCAATACGAGATCCTTGCTGATATGCATTTCATGCAAGCCCGATGCTTGCCGTCACGCCGTCACGGGATTCGGTCCCACCATGGTTGAGGCAGTCGCAGTCCAGGCATATCATTGCCGTCACCCCATCACCGGAGACCACGATGACCGACCTGCTGCTCGCCATCCTGCATCACGTGACCATGTTCGCCCTGTTCGGCGTGCTCGCCGTCGAACTGGCGGTCGTCAAGCCGAATATGACGACCGGCCAGGTCGCCCTGGCCGCGCGCGTCGACCGCTTGTACGGACTGTTCGCCATGCTGATGATCGTCATCGGCTTCTCGCGCGCCGTGTTCGCCGCCAAGGGCTGGGACTACTATTCCCACAACGGCTTCTTCTGGGCCAAGATCGCGAGCTTCGCGCTGGTCGGAGCGCTGTCGGCGCTCCCCACCATCCGCTTCATCCGCTGGCGCCGCGCCAGCCACCGCCCGGACGACGGCGAGGTCGCACATGTGCGGCGCTTCCTGCATGCCCAGGCCGCGCTATTCTTCCTGATTCCGATCTTCGCGGCCGCCATGGCGCGCGGCTACGGCAGCTTTACCTGACAAGGAAACCTCATGCACATGTTGTCCGGCGTGGCCGCGCGCCTGCTATTGTCCCTGGCCGCCTTGCTGGCCGCCCAGTCCGCCCACGCGGCCTTGCCGGACGTGGATATCGGCGCCCGCTTTCGCGAAGCGCGCGTGGAAGGGACCTTCGTGCTGCTCGACGGCCGGAGCGGCGAGATCCGGCGCCATGCGCCGGCGCGGGCCGCGCAGGGCTTCCTGCCGGCGTCGACTTACAAGATCCCGAATACCCTGATCGCCCTGGAGGAGGGCGCCGCCAGGGACAAGGATGTCAAGCTGGCCTGGGACAGCGCGCGTGCGCCGCGCCAGCCGTGGTGGCCGGCGTCGTGGGCGCAGGACCACACCCTGGAGTCGGCGCTGAAGAACTCGGCGGTCTGGTATTACCAGGAGATGGCGCGGCGCATCGGTCCGTCCCGGATGCAGCACTGGGTCGACCGCTTCGGCTACGGCAACCGCGACATCTCGGGCGGCATCGACCAGTTCTGGCTGACGGGCGGCCTGCGCATCTCGGCGGACCAGCAGGTCGATTTCCTGCGCCGCTTTTACGCCGGCCAGCTTGGCGTCTCGGCGCGCACCACCCGGCTCGCCAAGGAGATGCTGGTGCTGGAGGAGACCCCGGACTACCGCCTGAGCGGCAAGAGCGGCTGGGCCGGTTTCGGCGAACCCTCACAGTCCCAGCTCGGCTGGCTGGTGGGTTACCTGGAACGCGAAGGCAAGGTGCACTTCTTCGCCATGAACCTCGATATCGCGCGTCCCGGGGACACCGCGGCGCGCATGAACATCCTCAAGGCGGTGCTGCGCGACTTCCGCTTGCTGCCCTGATCACGCCTGCTGTCTCCGGGCAGCAGAACCTGAAGTGACGGCCTAGTGGATTGCCTGCAGCTGCGTGAATTCTTCGATGGCGAAATCGACGAAGGCGCGCGCCCGCGGCGCCATGTGGCGCGCGCTCGGAAAGACCAGGTGGACGGGCAGCGGCGCCGGTTCGTAGTCGGTCAGCAGGCGGCTGAGGGCGCCGGCCTGCAGGTCGGGCACGGCCTGGTAGGACAGGACGCGTGCGATGCCGAAGCCTTCGCGCGCCGCGTTCAGCACCCCTTCCACATCGTTCACCTGCAGGCGCGGCGCGAAGCGCACGACTTGTTCGCTCCCCGCCGCGCCGAAGCGCCACTCCGGCAGGCCGCGCACCGCGGTGCCCAGGATGAGTTCGTGCTGCGCCAGTTCCTCCGGCGTGGCCGGCTCGCCTCGGCGCCCCAGGTAGTCGGGACTGGCGACGGTAATCCGCTTCACCGCGCCCAGCTCGCGGGCGACCAGGCCGGAGTTCTCCAGCGCGCCGATGCGCAAGGCGATGTCGACGCCATTGTCGATCAGGTGCATGTTGCGGTCAGCCAGCACCAGGTCGACCTGGATATCCGGATGGCGCATCAGGAAGCGGGTGGCGAGCGAGGTCATGTAGCGGCGGCCGAACACCATGGGCGCCGTGATCCGCAGCAGGCCCTGGGGCGGCCCGGCCTGGTATTCGCACATCGCCGATTCGTACTCGGCCAGCAGGCGACGCGCGTGCGTGGCGAGCCGCTGTCCTTCGCCGGTCGCCGACAGCCTGCGCGTGCTCCTTTCGAACAGCCGAGTCCCGATGCGCTGCTCGAGCGTGGCAAGCATGCGCGTGACCGCCGACGGCGAGCGGCGCAGCTTGTGGGCCGCGGCGGCCATGCTGCCGGTATCGAGGATGGCGAGGAACACCTGCAGTTCGTCTAAGCGGTCCATGGACTGTTGCGCGTGGCGGAAGAATGAATTGCCATTATGTGCTATTCCGGCAAGAGAGTGTCGTGGCTAGGATAGGCGTACCGCCAACTCTTCTTCCTTCACCATGACGACTTCCATCATCCTGTACGGCACCGCGCTTTCCGGGCACACCCACCGCGTGGAATTGTTCCTGAACCTGCTGGGGCTCGCTTACCGCCGCATCGACGCGCCGGCCCCGGTCCGCAAGAGCGCCGAATTCCTGGACCTGAACCCGCTCGGCCAGATTCCCGTCCTGCAGGATGGGGAGGTAGTGCTGGCGGACAGCAATGCCATCCTGGTGTATCTCGCCAAGCGCTACGCGCCGGGCGGCGCCTGGCTGCCGGAGGATCCGGTCGGCGCGGCGCGGGTCCAGCGCTGGCTGTCGCTGGCGGCCGGCGAGATCGCCTACGGCCCGGCGAAGGCGCGTATTTCAGCGCGCTTCGGCGATACCGGTATGCCGCCGGCGCTCATGCAGCGGCTGGCCGGGCAGGCGCTGGCCTTCATGGAATCCACGCTCGGCCGGCAGGACTTCCTTGCCGACGCGACGCCGACCCTGGCGGACCTGGCGTGCTACGCCTATATCGCTCATGCGCCGGAAGGCGGGATCGCGCTGGATCCCTATCCGCAGGTGCGCGCCTGGATCGCGCGTGTCCAGGCCTTGCCCGGCTTTATCGCGATGCCGGAGAAGTGAGATGGACGACCACCGCCTGCCGGAACCCTTCCATGCCGGCGAACTGCGCGCCCAGCAGCTCGCGGGCGGCGGACCGGCAGGCGCGCCGATCCGCAGCCAGATGCCGGAGCAGCACCGCCAGTTCTTTCCCTTGCTGCGCTTCCTGTGTGTCGGCTTGGCGGACGACAGCGGATGGCCGATTGCCACGCTGCTGCACGGGGAACCGGGGTTCGTCGCGTCCCCTGATCCGGGACGGCTGCGGGTTGCCGCTGTGCCGGATGGGGACGATCCGGCGTTTTCCCACTTGGGGGAGGGCAGCGGGATCGGCATGCTCGGCATCGACCTGGGGACGCGGCGGCGCAATCGTGCCAACGGCAAGGTCGCGCAGATGGATGGCGGGGGTTTCGTGGTCGATGTGGAGCAATCGTTCGGCAACTGTCCGAAGTATATCCACGTACGCCAGCTGGACCCGGTGGAGCGGCAGAGAGGGCAGGTCGAGCGTCTTGGCGCCGCGCTGTCCGAGGATGCGCTGGCCATGATCGCGGGGTGCGAGACGATGTTCGTTGCCACTATCGGCGGCGAAGCGGGCGGGCTCGACATCTCGCATCGGGGCGGCGAGGCGGGGTTCCTGCGCTTGAAGGGGAATGTGCTGACCGTGCCGGATTATCCGGGGAATCGCTACTTCAACACGCTGGGGAACCTGCTGCTGGAGCCGCGTGCTTCGCTGGTGATGCCGGACTTCGGGACGGGGGACGTGCTGCAGTTGCAGGGTATTGCCGAGGTGCTGTGGAGGGCGGACGGGCTGGATGATCCGCGTGCGGAGCGGGCGTGGGAATTCAGTGTCGTGCGCGGATGGCTGAGGCGTGCGGCGCTTCCGCTTGTTCAGTTAGCGTAAAAACGTCGTCCCGGCCGAGGGGAACGCCGAGTCCCGGGACGACGTGTTGGAGCAAACTAAATAATCAAGCTGCCGGCAGCTTCGCCAGCTGTTCTTCCATCTTGGCCAGCGTCGCCGAGAAGTTCGCCACGCGCTCCTTCTCCTGCGCCACCACGGCCGCGGGCGCACGCGCCACGAAGCTTTCGTTCGACAGCTTGCCGTTGGCCTTGGCGATCTCGCCCTGCACGCGCGCGATCTCTTTCGACAGGCGCTCGCGCTCGGCGGCGACGTCGATCTCGACCTTGAGCATCAGCTTGGTGGTGCCGACGATCGACACGGCCGCCGGCGAATCCGGCAGCGCGTCGACGATCTGCACTTCCTGCAGCTTGCCCAGCGACTGGATGTAGGGCGCGAACACCGCCATGCGCGCGCGGTCTTCGGCGTTGCCCGGCTCCAGGAACAGCGGCACGCGCACCGACGGCGACAGCGACATCTCGCCGCGCAGGTTGCGGGTGGCGTCGGTCAGGGCCTTGAGCTGGTCCATCCAGGCTTCCGCGTCCTCGTTCACGAAGGAGGTGTCGGCCAGCGGGTAAGGCTGCAGCATGATCGAATCACCGGTCTTGCCCGCCAGCGGCGCGACGCTCTGCCACAGGGCTTCGGTCACGAACGGGATGATCGGATGCGCCAGGCGCAGGATCACTTCCAGCACGCGCAGCAGGGTGTGGCGGGTGGCGCGCTGCTGCGCTTCCGTACCCTGCTGCACCTGGACCTTGGCCACTTCCAGGTACCAGTCGCAATATTCGTCCCAGACGAACTTGTAGATGCTGCTCGCGATATTGTCGAAGCGGTAGTCGGCGAAGCCCTTGGCCACGTCCAGCTCGACGCGGTTCATCAGCGAGATGATCCAGCGGTCGGCCTGCGACAGGTCGGCATCGTCCGGCTTGCCGGATGGCCGTACCCCGCAGTCCTTGCCTTCCGTGTTCATCATCACGAAGCGGGTGGCGTTCCACAGCTTGTTGCAGAAGTTGCGGTAGCCCTCGCAGCGGCCGAGGTCGAAGTTGATGTTGCGGCCCAGCGAAGCGTAGCTGGCCATGGTGAAGCGCACGGCGTCGGTGCCGAAGGCCGGGATCCCTTCCGGGAATTCCTTGCGGGTGGCCTTTGCGATCTTCTCGGCCGAGCGCGGGTCCATCAGGCCGGTGGTGCGCTTGCCCACCAGGGTTTCGACGTCGATGCCGTCGATCAGGTCGATCGGGTCGAGGGTGTTGCCCTTCGACTTGGACATCTTCTGGCCCTGCGAGTCGCGCACCAGGCCGTGCACGTACACGGTCTCGAACGGCACCTTGCCGGTGAAGTGGGTGGTCAGCATGACCATGCGCGCCACCCAGAAGAAGATGATGTCGAAGCCGGTCACCAGCACCGACGAGGGCAGGAACATCTTCATGTCCGGGGTCTCTTCCGGCCAGCCCATGGTGGAGAAGGGCACCAGCGCCGACGAGAACCAGGTGTCGAGCACGTCGTCGTCGCGGTGCAGTTCGCCGGTGATGCCTTGCGCGGCCGCGTTGGCCTTGGCTTCCTCTTCGTCGCGTGCGACCACGATGTTCCCAAGCTCGTCGTACCAGGCCGGGATGCGGTGGCCCCACCACAGCTGGCGCGAGATGCACCAGTCCTGGATGTTGCCCAGCCACTGGTTGTAGGTGGTGGTCCAGTTCTCCGGCACGAACTTGATCTCGCCGCTGGCGACCTTTTCCAGGGCCACGTCGGTGATCGACTTGCCCGGGTTGAAAGTGCCTTCCGGCGCCGGCTTGCTCATGGCGACGAACCACTGGTCGGTCAGCATCGGCTCGATCACGACGCCGGTGCGGTCGCCGCGCGGCACCATCAGCTTGTGCGGCTTGACTTCGGCCAGCAGGCCTTGCGCGTCCAGGTCGGCGACGATCTGCTTGCGCGCGGCGAAGCGGTCCAGGCCCTGGTACTGGGCCGGGCCGTTCTCGTTGATCTTCGCGTCCAGGGTGAAGATGTTGATCGGCTCGAGCTTGGCGCGCTGGCCGACGGCGTAGTCGTTGAAGTCGTGGGCCGGGGTGATCTTCACGCAGCCGGTGCCGAATTCCTTGTCCACGTAGCTGTCGGCGATCACCGGGATCTGGCGGCCGGTCAGCGGCAGGGTCAGCATCTTGCCGTGCAGGTGGGTGTAGCGCTCGTCGGTCGGGTCGACCGCGACGGCGACGTCGCCCAGCATGGTTTCAGGACGGGTGGTGGCGACCGTCAGGTGGCCCGAGCCGTCCGCCAGCGGGTAATTGATGTACCACATCGAGCCGTCTTCTTCCTGCGAATCGACTTCCAGGTCCGAGACGGCGGTGCCCAGCACCGGATCCCAGTTCACCAGGCGCTTGCCGCGGTAGATCAGGCCTTGTTCGAACAGGCGCACGAAGACTTCGACCACGGTCTTGGAACGGGTTTCGTCCATGGTGAAGTATTCGCGGGTCCAGTCGGCGGAGGCGCCCAGGCGGCGCATCTGGCCGGTGATGGTGTTGCCCGACTTTTCCTTCCACTCCCAGACCTTCTCGAGGAAGGCTTCGCGGCCGAGGTCGTGGCGCGAGATTTTCTGGGCGTCGAGCTGGCGCTCGACCACGATCTGGGTGGCGATGCCGGCGTGGTCGGTGCCCGGCACCCACGCGGTGTTATAGCCGCGCATGCGGTAGTAGCGGGTCAGGCCGTCCATGACGGTCTGGTTGAACGCGTGGCCCATGTGCAGCGTGCCGGTGACGTTCGGCGGCGGCAGCTGGATGCTGAACGACGGCTTGCCCTCGTCCATGCTCGCGGTGAAGTAACCGCGCTTTTCCCACTCGGCGCGCCAGTATTGTTCAATGTCCGCTGGCTCGAAAGACTTGGCTAATTCCATGATGTGGTGGCGTAAAGATTTTGCGAAAAGAACCATTATAGAGTAGAAGCGGCTATAATTCGGCCCGTCCACCGCAAGGTGGCACACGCTAGGGGTCCTGCCTGTCGCAACTGCGACACGCGGGTGAGAAATACCCTCCGAACCTGATCTGGATAATGCCAGCGAAGGGAAGCAGTCAGCATCGCCGTGGCTCCGCGCATCCGTGCTGCGCCAACGCATCCTGGCACACTCCTTTGCTGGCTCCTGTTAGCAATGCAGCAAAGGAGCCACATGAATGCACCGTTGAAGTTCGATTCCGCCACCGCCCAGGTGGACCAGGCGGCGATCGCTCCCCTCCCGAATTCCCGCAAGGTCTATATCGAAGGCAGCCGGCCCGACATCCGCGTGCCGATGCGCGAAATCAGCCAGTCGCCCACCCCGGCCAGCTTCGGCGGCGAACCGAACCCGCCGCTCTACGTCTACGACACCTCCGGCGCCTATACCGACCCGGCCGCCGCCATCGACATCCGCAGCGGCCTGGGCACGCCGCGCGCGCCCTGGATCCTGGAGCGCGGCGACACCGAAGAGCTGAGCGGTCCGACCTCCGCCTACGGCCAGGCGCGCCTTGCCGACCCGGCCCTGGAGCCGCTGCGCTTCTCGCTGCAGCGCACCCCGCGCCGCGCCCGCGCCGGCAAGAACGTCACCCAGATGCATTACGCCCGCCAGGGAATCATCACGCCCGAGATGGAATTCGTGGCCCTGCGCGAGAACATGCGCCGCAAGGAATACATCGAGTCGCTGCACGCGTCGGGCCCCAGGGCCAAGCGGGTCGCCGACCTGCTCGGCCGCCAGCATCCGGGCCAGTCCTTCGGCGCCAGCATCCCGGCCGAGATCACGCCGGAATTCGTGCGTAGCGAAGTGGCGCGCGGCCGCGCCATCATCCCGGCCAACATCAACCACCCGGAAGTCGAGCCCATGATCATCGGCCGCAACTTCCTGGTGAAGGTCAACGCCAACATCGGCAACTCGGCCGTCACTTCCTCGATCGGCGAGGAAGTCGAGAAGATGACCTGGGCCATCCGCTGGGGCGCCGATACGGTCATGGACCTCTCCACCGGCAAGCATATTCACGAGACGCGCGAATGGATCGTGCGTAACAGCCCGGTCCCGATCGGCACCGTGCCGATCTACCAGGCGCTGGAAAAGGTGAACGGCAAGGCCGAGGACCTGACCTGGGAAATCTTCCGCGACACCCTGATCGAACAGGCGGAGCAGGGCGTCGACTACTTCACCATCCACGCCGGCGTGCTGCTGCGCTACGTGCCGATGACGGCAAACCGCCTGACCGGCATCGTCTCGCGCGGCGGCTCGATCATGGCCAAGTGGTGCCTGGCCCACCACAAGGAATCCTTCCTGTACACGCACTTCGAAGACATCTGCGAGATCATGAAGGCTTACGACGTGTCCTTCAGCCTGGGCGACGGCCTGCGCCCCGGCTCGATCTACGACGCCAACGACGAAGCCCAGCTGGCCGAGCTCAAGACCCTGGGCGAGCTGACCCAGATCGCCTGGAAGCACGACGTCCAGACCATCATCGAAGGCCCGGGCCACGTGCCGCTGCACCTCATTAAAGAGAACATGGACCTGCAGCTGGAGCAGTGCCACGAGGCGCCGTTCTACACCCTGGGACCGCTGACCACCGACATCGCGCCCGGCTACGACCACATCACCTCGGGCATCGGCGCGGCCAACATCGGCTGGTACGGCACCGCCATGCTGTGCTACGTGACGCCCAAGGAGCACCTGGGCCTGCCCGACAAGAACGACGTCAAGGACGGCATCATCACCTACAAGATCGCCGCCCACGCCGCCGACCTGGCCAAGGGCCATCCGGGTGCCCAGCTGCGCGACAACGCCCTGTCCAAGGCGCGCTTCGAGTTCCGCTGGGAAGACCAGTTCAACCTGGGCCTGGACCCGGACAAGGCGCGCGAATTCCACGACGAGACCCTGCCCAAGGATTCGGCCAAGGTGGCGCACTTCTGCTCGATGTGCGGCCCGCACTTCTGCTCGATGAAGATCACGCAGGAGGTGCGCGAATACGCGGCCAAGGGCATGGAAGAGAAGGCGATCGAGTTCGTGCGCAACGGCGCGCAACTCTACCGCGAGGTGTGAGCCATGCCGCAGATCCTCGTGAACGGACAAGCCTGGAGCGCGCCGGACCAGCAGTCGCTCCAGGAACTGGTCGCCGAACTGGGACTGGCGGGGCAGGGCATCGCCCTGGCCGTCAACCGCGAAGTGGTGCCGCGCCCGCAGTGGCCGCAGCGCCGCCTGGCGGAACAGGACAAGGTGGATATCGTGCGCGCCATCGGCGGCGGCTGAAAGGAGACAGGAATGAATGCAATGACTGAATTGAACCATGACGACGTGTTGACCATCGCGGGCCGCCAGTACCACTCGCGCCTGCTGGTCGGCAGCGGCAAGTACCGCGACCTGGACCAGACCCGCGAAGCGACCCTGGCGGCCGGTGCGGAAATCATCACCGTGGCGATCCGCCGCGTGAACATCGGCCAGGACCCGAACGCGCCCAGCCTGCTGGACGTGCTGCCCCCGGGCGAATTCACCATCCTGCCGAATACGGCGGGCTGCTACACCGCCAAGGACGCGGTCTACACCCTGCAAATGGCGCGCGAACTCCTGAACGGCCACAAGCTGGTCAAGCTGGAAGTGCTGGGCGACGAGAAGACCCTGTTCCCGCACATGCCGGAGACCCTCAAGGCGGCCGAGACCCTGGTGAAGGACGGCTTCGACGTCATGGTCTACTGCAGCGACGATCCGATCCAGGCGCGCATCCTGCAGGAGATCGGCTGCGTGGCGGTGATGCCGCTGGCTTCGCTGATCGGCTCGGGCATGGGTATCCTGAATCCGTGGAACCTGCGCCTGGTGATCGAACAGGCTACGGTGCCGGTGCTGGTCGATGCCGGCGTGGGCACGGCCTCGGATGCGGCCATCGCCATGGAGCTGGGCTGTGACGGCGTCCTGATGAACACCGCCATCGCCGCTGCCCGGGACCCGGTGCGCATGGCGCGCGCCATGAAGCACGCGGTGCAGGCCGGCCGCGACGCCTTCCTGGCCGGCCGCATGCCGAAGCGCTTCGCCGCCTCGCCGTCCTCGCCGGTGGAAGGGAAAATCACCGGATGAGCGCCAACGTGCTCGTGTTCGCCGGGCTCGATCCCGGCGGCGGGGCCGGCCTGGCCGCGGACATCCTGGCGATCGCGGCCCAGGGCGCGCATGCGCTGCCGGTCGCGACCACCTTGACCGCGCAGGACAACAACCGCGTGTTCGAGGTGGAGCCGGTGGCCAGCAGCATGGTGCTGCGCCAGGCCGATCCGCTCATCAGGAGCTGCTGGATCGATGCGGTCAAGATCGGCATCCCGGGCAGCGCGGCCAATGCCGAGGCGATCGCCGTCGTGGTGCGCCGCCTGCGCGAGCGCAATCCCGGCCTGCCGGTGGTGCTCGACCCGGTGCTGGCCAGCGGCCACGGCCAAGCGCTGGGGCGGGGCGATCCGGCCGCTGCTTTACGCGAACTGCTGGCCCTGGCCACGATCGCGGTGCCCAACCTGCCGGAAGCGGCCGCGCTGGGCGAACTGCCCTGCGAGCACGTGCTGGTCACCGGCGGCCACACGGACGGCAACCTGGTCGTCAACCGCTGGCTGCGCGGCGGCGCCGACATCCGCAGCTGGGGCTGGCCGCGCCTGCCCCATGAATATCACGGCAGCGGCTGCACCCTGGCCGCCGCCATCGCGGCGCGCCTGGCCCTGGGCGACGAGATGGAAGCCGCGCTGTCGCGCGCCCAGGCCTATACCTACCGCACCCTGGACCAGGCCTTCGCCATCGCACCGGGGCAGCGCATTCCGCGCCGCATCCTCACCCCCTGAAAGGATTTTTTATGCGAGGCTTATATTTGGTCACGCCCAACTGGGACGACACCGAGCGCCTGCTCGCCCTCACCGACAGCGCGCTGGCCGCAGGCGCCGCGCTGGTCCAGTACCGGCACAAGGACGCCAGCGCGGCGTTGCGCGCGGAGCAGGCGCAAGCCCTGCTGGCGCTGTGCCGCCGGCGCGGCCGGCAGCTGGTCGTCAACGACCACCTCGACCTCTGCCGCGATATCGATGCCGACGGCGTGCACGTCGGCCACACCGACATGGCGGTGGCGCAGGCGCGTGCGCTGCTGGGCAAGGACAAGATCGTCGGCGCTTCCTGCTACGGCGAGCTGGACCTGGCGCTGTCGGCCCAGGATGCGGGCGCCAGCTACGTGGCCTTCGGCGGTTTCTATCCTTCGCCGGTCAAGAAATACAGCTTCGTGACCCCGCCCGAGCTGCTCGACCGTGCGCGCGAAAAGATCGGTGTGCCCATCGTGGTCATCGGCGGCATGACGCCCGCCAACGCCGCGCCGCTGGTGGCGCTCTGGGCCGACATGGTGGCGGCGATCACCAGCGTGTACGGGGCCGACGATCCCGCCGCGGCCGTACGCGCATTCGGACTCCTGTTCGAGGCGCGCTGAACCTACAATAGGCGCATCGAGACTTTCGCCTGTACAAAGCCATGCGACTCACGCGCCTGTTCATCCATACCCGGCATCATCCGTCCGCGATCCTGCTCATGGTCCAGCTGACCGGGATGCTGCTGTATCCCTTCATCGAGCCTTCGCCCGATAGCCACGTGGCCTTCAATGCCTTCGGCATCCTGGTGCTGGCGTTTACGATCCGCATGGTGCGCCGCACGCCGGGCGAAACCGGGATCAGCGTGGCGCTGGCCGTGCCGATCATCATCTTGCTGGTGCTGCAGTCGCTGTTCGACATGCCTGGACTGCTGCGCTGGTCGTCCGGCCTCGAGGCCTTGTTTTACCTGTATGCGGCCGGGAGCCTGGTGGCCTACATGATGGAGGACCAGCGCGCCACCACCGACGAACTGTTCGCGGCAGCCGCCACCTTCACCTTGCTGGCCTGGGGCTTCACCCACCTCTACATTTTGGTGCAGGAGCTGCAGCCGGGCACCTACGCTGCCGCCGTCAACGCCGCGGCGCCGCGCACCTGGACCGAATTGAATTACCTGAGCTTCGCGCTGCTGTCGAGTACCGGCATCGGCGACGTGATTCCTCTCACGCCGCACGCAAGGGCGCTGGCCAGCGTCGAGATGCTGGTCGGGCTGATGTACCTGGCGGCGGTGGTGGCGCGCCTGATCGGTTTCACGACGACCAGCAAGGTTGCGCGCCGCCGGGGTAGGGACGCGGACGACACCTGGGACCAGGATTGACGGATAGAATGGGATTTTCCATTCTTAGAAGGCTTCCCGTGGACATGCCCACCGCATCGCTACTCATTCGCCGCTTCCAGGCCCACGAATGGCCGGCCTATCGCGCGATCCGCCTGCGCTCGCTGGGCGATGCGCCGGACGCCTTCGGCAGCACGCTGGAGGCGGAGCAGGCCTATCCCGACGATACCTGGTCCGGACGGCTGGCGCGTTCCGAGGTGTCGGGCATCGATTGTCCGCTGGCGGCGGAGCTCGACGGGCAGCTGGTCGGGCTGACCTGGGCCAAGGTGGATGGCGAGGATCCCTTGCTCGTCAACCTGTTCCAGATGTGGGTGGCGCCGGAGGCGCGCGGACGGCGCGTGGCGGCGGCTTTGCTGGATGAGGCGATTGCCTGGGCCAGGGCACGCGGTGCGCGGGCGATGCGGCTGGGTGTCGAGTGCGGGAATGCTGCAGCTCTGCGTTTGTACGAGAACGCAGGGTTCCGGGATGTCGGGGTGCGCGAGCCGATGCGGCCGGGGTCGGAGCTGGTTGAGCAGAGGATGTGGTTGGATTTGCTGTAGCGGTTTGCATGTAGAACTTAGGTTCCGGCCAAGGGGGACTCGGCGTCCCCCTCGGCCGGAACCCAAGTTTCTAAGCGCACCACAAAAAAAAAGGACGCCGAAGCGTCCTTTTTGTCCTGCTCGAAGAGCCGGATTAGTTACCGCAGCCCAGGGCCTTGATGCGGTCGTAGGCAGCCTTCGCCTGGACCAGGCCGTAGCCGTACTTGGTGTCGCGGCCGGCGGTGCCCAGGTCCTGTGCGGACTTGGTCAGCGAAGCGCGCATCTGTGCGCTGGTGCAGGTCGGGAAGTAGCTCCACACCAGGGCAGCGACTGCCGACACGTGCGGGGTCGCCATCGAGGTGCCGTCGTAGTAAGCGTAGTTGGTCTTCTTCACGCCCACGGTTGCGCTCTGGCCCAGCTGGCCCTTCATTGCCGCGCCGTCGGTGTCGCTCGCAGTGACCGACGGGATCTTGGTCACGGTGGTGCCCAGGGTGCCGCCGAAGCTGCCCGCTACGTTGTTGTACACGATGGCGCCGACGCCGCCGCTCTTTTCGCAGTTCGAGACCTTGACCGCGAAGTCGATGTTGCCGCGCTGGATCAGGCAGACCTTGCCGGACACGTTGGTGTTGATGGCGTCGCCCAGGCCGAAGTCGGCCAGCGCAGCGGTCGCGGTGGCGACCGGCGAACCTTCCATCGAGCCTGCGGTGTAGTTGACGCCGCCCACGGTCAGGACGCCTTCGGTGCCGCCGCCCATCGGGACGGTCGACAGCACGCCGACGCCAGGACCGGCGAGTTCGACCTTGCTGTTGTACTGCGAGAAGGGGGCCCAGGCCTTGTTCTCGTCGACCGCGCCGACCATCACCACGCTGCTGTAGCCAGCCGGGTAGGAGATCACGGTGTTGCCGTCGTTGCCGGCGGCGGCGACGTTCAGCACGCCCTTCGAGTACAGGCTGTCGAAGGCGCGCTGCTCGGTCTTGCTTGCCCGT
>NZ_JAGKSG010000026.1:0-74670 GCF_018119385.1 Massilia sp. AB1
ACCGACCCCGGCGGCGACGCCGGCCAGCCCGCCACCTGTTCCGTCTTCTTCGAATGCAAGCAACTGAGACCGTCCCTGTCAGTACGCCCCCTATCAAACGCCGCGTCCTGGCGATGGTCTACGAAGGCTTCCTGCTGCTGGCAGTCGAGATGCTGGCGGTGCTGCTCTACCTGCTCCTGACCGGCAACCGCCAGGAAGCCGTCTACCAGCACGGCCTGAAGGCCTTCCTGTTCCTGGTGACGGCGGCGTATTTCATCTGGTGCTGGGTCGACAGCGGCCATACCCTGGCGATGAAGACCTGGCGCATCAAGGTGGTCCAGCTGGGCCACGCGCGTCTGCCCTGGCGCACGGCGGTGATCCGCTTCCTGCTGGCCTGGGGCTGGTTTGTCCCGGCCCTGCTGGTATGCGGCGTCTTCGGGCTGCACGGCAAGGGCCAGATCGCCATCGCCCTCGCCATCGGCGTGGTCGCCTGGGCGCTCACCGCCTTCCTCGACAAGGACCGCCAGTTCCTGCACGACAAGCTGGCCGGCACCCGCCTCATCGCCCTGCCCAAGCGCGCCCGCGCCTAGGCCCCGGTCAAGCCGGGGTGACGAGCTTGAGCCCCACGATGCCGGCACCGATCAGGGCGATGCAGGCGATCCGCGCCAGCGACGCGGATTCGCCCAGGAACACCATGCCCGCGATGGCCGTACCCACGGCCCCGATGCCGGTCCAGATCGCGTAAGCCGTCCCCACCGGCAGCGTCTTCAGTGCATACCCCAGCAAGGCGATGCTCAGCGCCATCGCGGCCAGGGTGCCGACGGTCGGCCAGAGCCGCGTAAATCCCTCCGTGTACTTGAGGCCGATGGCCCAGACGATCTCGAACAGTCCTGCTGCGAACAGCGATAGCCACACCATCTTCTTTCCTTTCAATGCGTTCCAGGCCTGAATGCCTGATGCGATCCTACTGAAGTCCGCCTGAAAGAAAAAGTCGGGAAATATCAGTAGAATTGATAGATGGCATTCGATCTCGACAACCTGCGCGTCTTCCTGGCCGCCATCGACCATGGCTCCTTTTCCGCCGCCGCCCGCGTGTTGAAGCGCGTGCCCTCGGCGGTCAGCATGGCCATCGCCAACCTGGAAGCGGAACTGGGCCTGGAACTGTTCGACCGCAGCGGCCGCGAGCCCAGGCCCACCGAGCACGCCCAGGCCCTGCTGCCGCAGGCGCGGGTGCTGGTCGAGCAGCTGCAGCGCCTGAACAACCACGCGCTGTCGCTGACGCGCGGGCTGGAAGCTTCCTTGAGCATCGCCATCCTGCCGGAGCTGCTGGCGTCCGCAGCCTGGAGCGAAGCGCTGGCCACCCTGGGCGCCGAATTCCCGCTGCTGGAAATCGAAGTCCTGAGCGCGCCGCAGGCCGATGCGCTCGCAATGGTGCAGAGCGGCCGGGCCCAGCTCGCGCTGGTATTCGAGCGCTACGGCATGGATGCGCGCGAAGTGTTCCAGGAAGTAGCCGAGGAACGCCTGGTGGCCGTGCTCGCCCCCACCCATCCCATGCTGGGACGCGCGGGCGTGGAGGCAATCCGCGACGCCGACCTGCTGGCCGAGCGCCAGATCGTCGTGGCCGGGCGCGACGCCCTCCAGGTCGACAAGCGCATCGCCGTCTCGCGCCTGCAGTGGCGCACCGATAACCCGGTCGCGGCCCTGTCCCTGGTGAAGGCGGGACTGGGCTGGGCCTGGCTGCCGTCGGGCTTCGTGCGCGATCCGCTGGAGCTGGGCGAGCTGGTCGAGATTCCCTCGGCGAACTTCACCAACGTGTTGCGCTTCTTTGTCGACGTGATCTGGACCAGCGAGCGGCCGCTGGGCGTGGCGGCGCGGCGCTTCGTCGAATTGCTGAACCGGCGCTGCGATCCGGCTGGCGGCCTTCCCTGAGCGGGATTGCGTTATACTCCAGGCAAGGGTGATCATACCGCAGGTATGACAGGATGCGCGATGGTCGGGCCGCCACGCGGCTAATTGACGACCATTCCAAGACCTCATGCCCACTGTACAACAAGCTCTCTCCCTCACCTTCCAGCGCTTCTTTCATTCCAAGAAAGCCGGCGGCATCGTCCTGATCCTGTGCACCCTCGCCTCGCTGGTCGTGGCGAATTCCGCCTACGGCGACGCTTATCTGGGCTTCTGGCATGCCAAGGCCGCCGGCCTGAGCGTCGAACACTGGGTCAACGACGGCCTGATGGCGATCTTCTTCCTGCTCATCGGACTGGAACTGGAACGCGAGCTCTACAACGGCGAGCTGTCGGACATCCGCAATGCCATGCTGCCCCTGATCGCGGCCCTGGGCGGCGTCGGCGTCCCCGCCCTGATCCACTTCATGCTCAACGGCGGCACGCCGACGCAGGCCGGGATCGGCATCCCCATGGCGACCGACATCGCCTTCGCCCTGGGCGTGCTGGCGCTGCTGGGACGCAGCGCGGTGCCGGCCTCGCTCAAGATCTTCCTGACCGCGCTGGCCGTGATGGACGACCTGGCCGCGATCGTCGTGATCGCGGTGTTCTACACCAGCGACCTGGCCTTCGCCTACCTGGCCGGCGCCCTCGCCGTCTTCGGCCTCCTGCTGTGCATGAACCGCGTCCTGAAGATCATGTCCCTGCTGCCTTACCTGGCGGGCGGCGCGCTGATGTGGTTCCTGATGCTCAAGTCCGGGGTCCACGCGACCATCGCGGGCGTGCTGCTGGCCTTCACCATTCCCTACTCGGCGCGCCAGGACGATGCCGAGTCGCCCTCGCACCGGCTGGAGAACATCCTGCACGTGCCGGTGTCTTTCCTGATCCTGCCGATCTTCGCGCTGGCCAATACCGGCATCGTCATCGGCGCGGGCGCCGCCGCCGCGCTCTTCAACTCGAACAGCCTGGGCATCATGGCCGGCCTGGCGCTCGGCAAGCCCGTGGGCATCACCGCCTTCGCCCTGGGCGCGGCGGCGCTCGGCCTGTGCCGCCTGCCGGCCGACCTGTCCTGGCGCCATATCCTGGGCGCCGGACTGCTGGGCGGCATCGGTTTCACGATGTCGATCTTTATCACCAACCTGGCCTTCCCCGGCAACGCGGCACTGATCGACAGCTCGAAGATGGCGATCCTGCTGGCCTCGCTGGCGGCAGGCATCCTGGGTTTCTTCTGGCTGAAACTGTTCGGCCGGCCGTTGCCGACCGACGTCGACACCGAGACCATGGACTTCCACGTCGAGCATTCGCGGTGAGCGTGTCCAGCGCATGAAGGCCGTTCTCCATCCCGCGCGCGCGGTCGCGCTCAGCTTCCTGGCCGCCATCCTGGGCGGCACTGCGCTGCTGATGCTGCCGGCAGCCCGCGCCGGCGACGGCGCCGCGTCCCTGATGACCGCCTTCTTTACCTCGGTATCCGCGGTCTGCGTGACCGGGCTGGCCGTGGTCGATACCGGCAGCTACTGGTCGGGCTTCGGACAGTCCGTGATCATGGTGCTGTTCCAGCTGGGCGGCTTCGGCATGATGACGGCCGCCACCCTGCTCGGACTGATGGTCAACCGCTCTCCCCGCCTGCGCACCCGGCTGATGACCCAGACCGAGTCGCGCACGCTGGGCCTGGGCGACATCTCGAACGTGGCGCGCCTGGTGTTCGTGGTGACGATGGCGGCCCAGGCGCTCGTCGCGGCGGCGCTGACCCTGCGCCTGCACTTCGCCTACGGCCAGGCCTGGGGCGAAGCCGCCTGGAGCGGCTTGTTCCATGCGGTGTCCGCGTTTAACAACGCGGGCTTTTCGATCCACGCCGACGGCCTGGTGCGCTATGCCTCGGACCTGCTGATCCTGGCGCCGGTCATGCTGGCCATCGTCGTGGGCGGCATCGGCTTCCCGGTGCTGAACGACCTGCGCCAGCAGTTGCGCGATCCACGCCACTGGTCACTGCACACCAAGCTCACGCTGATCGGCACGGCCGTGCTGATCGTGCTCGGCCTGGTCGCGGTGCTGGTGTTCGAATGGGACAATGCGCGCACGCTCGGCCCCATGGGCCTGGCGGACAAGCTGCTGTCCAGCCTGTTCGTCTCGGTGTCGGCGCGCACCGCCGGTTTCAATGCGCTCGACATCGGCGCACTCACGCGCGAGACCTGGGCCCTGCACTACTTCCTGATGTTCGTCGGCGGCGGCAGCGCCGGCACCGCCGGCGGCGTCAAGGTTGGCACCGTCGCCGTGCTCGCGCTGCTGGTCATTGCCGAGGTCAAGGGCCGTCGCGACACCGAAGCCTTCGGACGCAGGGTGGGCGCGTCGGCCCAGCGCCAGGCGATCACCGTGCTGGCGCTGGGCAGCCTGGTGGTCGTGCTGGGCACCATGATCCTGCTGCGCACGACCGATTTCCCGACCGACCAGATCATTTTCGAGGTCATCTCGGCCTTCGGCACCGTCGGACTGTCGACCGGCATCACACCCGCACTCCCGGAGTCCGCGCAGCTGACGCTCGCTGCGCTCATGTTCCTGGGCCGGGTCGGCACCGTTACCATCGCCACCTCCTTGTTGCTGGGAGAACGGCGCATGCCTTACCGCTATCCTGAGGAGCATCCAATTGTTGGGTAGAATTTTTACGGAACAGTTCGCGTTCTCCGCGAGCGACAGCGTGGTCGTCATCGGCCTGGGACGTTTCGGCGGCGCCGTCGCCCAGTCGCTGATGCGCCTCGGGCACGATGTCATGGGCATCGACCAGAGGGAAGACCTGGTCCAGCTGTGGGCCGACCGTCTCACGCACGCGGTGCAGGCCGACGCCACTAACGAGAACGTCATGCTGCAGCTGGGCGTGGCGGACTTTTCTCACGCCATCGTCGGCATCGGCGACGACCTGGCGGGGAGCCTGATGACCATCATGGTCTTGACTGAGCTGGGCATCAAGGACATCTGGATCAAGGCGATGTCGCCCGAGCACGGACAGATCGCCCAGCGCATCGGCGCCCATCACGTGATCTTCCCGGAAGCCGACATGGGCGAGCGCGTGGCGCACCAGATCACGGGACGCCTGATGGACTTCATCGAATTCGAGGACGGCTTCGCGATCGCCAAGATCCATGCGCCCGACCTCACTCATCACAAGACCCTGGCGGAAGCGCATGTGCGCTCGCGCTTCGGCGTGACGGTGGTCGGGGTCAAGCGGATGAACCAGGATTTCGAGCACGCCCTTGGCGAAACCCGCATCCTGCCGGGCGACCTCCTGATCGTCTCGGGCCCCACCAAGAAGATCGAGCTGTTCGCCGGCGAGAACAAGAAGGCGCGCGCCTAGAAGCGTTCGGTCTCGGGCAGGAAGCGCCAGCGGCCCTCGGGCAGGCTGGCCAGGGGAATGCGGCCGACGCGCAGGCGGCGGATGCTGCGCACCTTCAGGTCGACGCCCGCGCAGGCCCGCTCGATCTGCCCTGGCCGGATGTTCTTGCCGGCGATGCGCAGCCGCGTTTCATTCTGCCAGCTGGCCTTGAAGTCGCGGTTGAGTCCCGCCAGGCCTTCGCCCGCCATCTGGCCGTCCACCTCGACCAGGTATTCGTGCTCGATGCGCGACGCGTCCTCGACCAGCTTGCGCAGCACCCGCCAGTCCTGGCTGTAAACCACCAGGCCGCTGGCCTCGCGTTCGAGCGGCGTGGCGAGCGTCAGTTTGTTCAGGTGGCGACGCAGGAAGCGCTGGCCGCCCCTGCCCTGCTGGACCAGGGTGTCCGCATTGATCAGCGCCAGCGCGCCCTCACCGGCATCGACGCCGGCCGGCTTGTGCAGCAGGATGGTGACCGGCAGCGGTTCGATGGCGGTGGCGCCGGGCAGCAATGCCACGGCCTGCTCCGGCGTGACCCGGGTGGCCGGATCTTCGGCCACATTGGCATCGACCGTCACCCAGCCGCCGGCGATATAGCGTTCGGCCTCTGCGCGCGAGCAGCCCTTCAGTTCGGCCACGCGCTTGGCCAGACGGATTCCTTCGTCGCTCATCACGCGTGCCAGCCGGCGAAGAAGGCCTTGAACACCTCGATCGTGCGCGCCACGTCGGCGGCGCTCACGTCCAGGTGGGTCACCAGGCGCGTCCTGGGACCGATGGAAGCGCGGATGCGTTCGCGCGCGAGGGCCTGGCGCAGCGGCTCGCAGGCGGCGGCCGGGATGTCCATCCAGAAGATGTTGGTCTGCGGCGTGCCGACCTTCAGCTGCTCGATCCGGGACAGGCCGCGCGCCAGCTCGGCCGCGTTGTCGTGGTCGTCCGCCAGGCGCTGCACGTTGTTCTCCAGCGCGTACTGGCCCGCCGCGGCGATGATGCCGGCCTGGCGCATGCCGCCGCCGAGCATCTTGCGCCAGCGCTTGCCCTGCTCGATGAAGGCCTTCGGTCCCAGCAGCACCGAGCCGACCGGGGCGCCCAGGCCTTTCGACAGGCAGACCGAGACGGTGTCGAAACCGGCCACCGCCGCGCGCAGGCTGATGCCCTGCTTCACGGCGGCGTTGCAGATGCGCGCGCCGTCCAGGTGGGTGGCCAGGCCCTTGCCGTGCGCCAGCGCCGTGGCGACCGCCACATAGTCCTGGCCCAGCACGCGGCCGCCGATGGTGTTTTCCAGCGCCAGCAGGCGGGTGCGCGCGAAGTGCATGTCGTCCGGCTTGATGTAGGCCTCGATATCGCCGAGTGCGATCGAGCCGTCCGGCTGGTTGGCGATCGGCTGCGGCTGGATGCTGCCCAGCACCGCGGCGCCGCCGCCTTCGTACTTGTAGGTGTGCGCTTCCTGGCCGACCAGGTATTCGTCGCCGCGGCCGCAGTGGGTCATCAACGCGATCAGGTTGGTCTGGGTGCCGCTCGGCGCGAACAGGCCGGCTTCATAGCCGAACAGCTCGGCGGCGTATTCCTGCAGGCGATTGACCGACGGGTCGTCCGCATAGACGTCGTCGCCCACTTCGGCGGCGGCCATCACCGCGCGCATGGCGTCGGAAGGCTGGGTGACGGTGTCGCTGCGCAGGTCGATCCACTTGTCCATCTTGCTCATCGTCTTATTCCTGGTTGGCAGTGTAGAAGCGTTCTTTCATTTCCTGCAGGCCGAGTTCGGACAGGACTTCGCCGAGGCGTTCGGCCGGACGGCGGCGCGGCAGGTTCTTGTAGGTCGCGACGATCAGCTCGTTCTTCATCGAATGCTCCCAGCCGACCAGTTCAGTCACCGTGACCTGGTAGCCATGGGCTTCGAGCTGCAGGCAGCGCAGCACGTTGGTCAGCTGGCTGCCGAACTCGCGGGTGTGGATCGGGTGGCGCCAGATCTCGGTGAGTGCGCTGCGGCCCAGGTCCTTGCCCTTGTTCTTGCGCAGCACCGCGGCCACTTCGGCCTGGCAGCACGGCACCAGCACCATGTGCTTGGCCTTCTTCTTGAGCGCGAAGTCGATGGCGTCGTCGGTGGCCGTGTTACAGGCATGCAGCGCGGTGACGATGTCGATGGTCTCGGGCAGCTGGCTCGATGTGGTCGATTCGGCCACCGACAGCGGCAGGAAGGACATGCCGTTGAAGCCCAGGCGCGCCGCCAGCTCGGTCGACTTCTGGACCAGCTCTTCGCGGGTCTCGATGCCGTAGATGTGGGAGCCGTCGTCCAGGCCCTTGAAGAACAGGTCGTACAGGATGAAGCCGAGGTAGGACTTGCCGGCGCCGTGGTCGACCAGGGACACGCCCTGCTTCTGTTCGCGCACGTCCTTGAGCAGCGGCTCGATGAAGTTGTACAGGTGGTAGACCTGCTTCAGCTTGCGGCGGCTGTCCTGGTTCAGCTTGCCGTCGCGGGTCAGGATGTGCAGCTCCTTGAGCAGCTCGATCGACTGGCCCGGGCGGACTTCCGGCGGGAGCTCGGGGGCTGCGGCCGGTGCTTTCTTGGCTTGGTTAGCGTGCTTCATCGATCCATGCCGCCTGGATGGCTTCCAATACGCGTTCGCCGCCGCGGGTGCGGTCGTCGTCGAACTCCTCGAGGCCCACGACCCAGTTGTGCAGGTCGGTGAAGCGGATCGCGGTCGGGTCGACGTCCGGATATTTTTCGTAGAGGGCCTCGGCGATGGCCTGCACGTCAGTCCATTTCATGGCTGGTCAGTGGCTCTTCTCTGCTGCGTGGTTGATGGTGTACTTCGGGATCTCGACAACCAGGTCTTCCTCGGCGACGATGGCCTGGCAGGACAGGCGCGAGTTCGGCTCCAGGCCCCAGGCCTTGTCGAGCATGTCCTCTTCCTTTTCTTCCTGCTCGTTCAGCGAATCGAAACCTTCGCGCACGATCACGTGGCAGGTGGTGCAGGCGCAGACGCGGTCGCAGGCGTGTTCGATCTCGATGTCGTTCTCGAGCAGGACGTCGCAGATGGACTTGCCCTGCGGGGCTTCGAGGACGGCGCCTTCGGGGCAGAACACCGGGTGGGGGAGGATGACGATTTGTGGCACTTGGGTTACCTCGTGAATTGTTTTATGTGTCTGCTTCAACCCGTCGTTCCGGCGAAGGCCGGAACCCAAGTTTGCTCGCACTTCGACGACGCTTCTCGCTATCGGCTGTTCAAAGAACTTGGGTTCCGGCCTTCGCCGGAACGACGGTCTAAAGGCTGGTGGGCGTAAATCAGACCTCGTCCAGCGACTTACCGGCCAGGACTTTACGCACGCTCTTGTCCATGCGGCGCGCAGCGAAGTCCTCGGTGCCCTTGGCCAGCGCCTGCACCGCATCGTGCAGTGCGTTCTGGCGCGCGCCGGAGTCGACCGCCGCATCCTGCGACATGGCCACCGCATCGCGCACGCCCTGCTCCAGCCTGGCGATCTCGGCACGCTCTTCATCGCTCAGCAGCTCGCCATCGGCGTCCAGCGCCGACTGCGTCGCCAGCAGGATGCGCTCCGCCTCGACCTGCTCTTCGCGCAGTGCGCGCGCCTGCATGTCGCCTTGCGCCGATGAGTACGAATCCTGCAGCATGCGCGCCACCTCGTCGTCGCCCAGGCCGTAGGATGGTTTGACGGTGATCGACGCTTCCACGCCCGAACGCATCTCGCGCGCCGACACCGACAGCAGGCCGTCCGCGTCGACCTGGTAGGTCACGCGGATGCGCGCCGCGCCGGCCGCCATCGGCGGGATGCCGCGCAGCTCGAAGCGCGCCAGCGAGCGGCAGTCCGACACCAGCTCGCGCTCGCCCTGCACCACGTGCACCGCCAGCGCGGTCTGGCCGTCCTTGAAGGTCGTGAACTCCTGCGCGCGGGCGCAAGGAATCGTCGAGTTGCGCGGGATGATCTTCTCGACCAGGCCGCCCATGGTCTCGATGCCCAGCGACAGCGGGGTCACGTCCAGCAGCAGCCAGTCGTCGCCCTCGGCACGGTTACCGGCCAACAGGTTCGCCTGGATGGCGGCGCCCAGCGCCACCACCTTGTCCGGGTCGATGTTCGCGTGCGGGATAGTGTGGAAGAAGTCGCCCACCGCGCGGCGCACGTGAGGCATGCGGGTGGCGCCGCCCACCATCACCACGCCGTCCACGTCCTCGACACTGACGTTGGCGTCGCGCATGGCCTTGCGGATGGCGTTCATGGTCTTCGTGACCAGGTGCTTGGTAATCTCGGCGAAGGTGTGCGCGTCGATCGTCACCTGAACGATCTCGCCCGACTTCAGGATCGCCTCGATCGTGGTTTCTTCGTTGGTCGACAGCAGTTCCTTGGCCTGGCGCGCCTTGACCATCAGGGTCGCGGTGTCGTGCTCGGACAGCGGGGCCAGCTTGGCCTGCTCGACGATCCAGCAGAACAGGCGGTGGTCGAAGTCGTCGCCGCCCAGGGCCGAGTCGCCGCCGGTGGACAGCACTTCGAACACGCCCTTGGAGAGCTTGAGGATCGAGATGTCGAAGGTGCCGCCGCCCAGGTCGTAGACCGCGTAGACGCCTTCCTTGCCGTGGTCCAGGCCATAGGCGATGGCGGCGGCGGTCGGTTCCGACAGCAGGCGCAGCACGTTCAGGCCGGCCAGCTGGGCCGCGTCCTTGGTCGCCTGGCGCTGGGCGTCGTCGAAGTAGGCCGGCACGGTGATCACGGCGCCGACCAGTTCGTCGCCGAGCGAATCCTCGGCGCGCTGGCGCAGGGTGGCCAGGATATTGGCCGAGGTCTCGACCGGGCTTTTCACGCCGGCCACGGTGTTGATCTGCACCATGCCGGGCGCATCCACGAAGTCGTAAGGCAGGTTCTCGGCGTGGGCGATGTCCTTCAGGCCGCGGCCCATGAAGCGCTTGACCGAGACGATGGTGTTCTTCGGGTCGGTGGTCTGGTGGGCCTGGGCCTTGTAGCCGATGTTGGCATGGCCGTTGGGCAGGTAGCGCACGACCGATGGCAGCAGCGGGCGGCCGTCCTCGTCGCTGAGCACTTCGGGGCTGCCGCTGCGCACGGTGGCCACGAGGGAATTGGTGGTGCCCAGGTCGATGCCCACGGCCAGGCGGTGCTGGTGCGGGGCGGTGGACATGCCGGGTTCGGCGATTTGAAGGAGTGCCATGGTGGTGATACCTGATTATTCTTGTCTGGCGCAGGTCCGGACTGGCGTCCACCCTGCGGTATGGGACGTCGCTTATGCCTCGAGGGCTTCGAACGCGTACTGGACTTCGTCCCCGAATTTATCGAGGAACATCAGCGCGCGCACGCCCTGCGCCGCGCCCTGGTAGTCGCCCGCGTCGAGTTGCTTGCCGACCTGCTCCAGCATCTGCTTGCGCTCGCGCCTCACCTGGGCGTCCAGCCCGTCCAATGCATCGACGTCCCTGCCGGCGCGCGCATCGTCCAGCGCTTCGCGCCATTCCATCTGCTGCATCAGGAAGGCCATCGGCATGGCCGTGTTGGACTCGGTCTGCAGGTCGACGCCGTTGAGTTCGCACAGGTACTGCGCGCGCTTCTGCGGATTGCGCAGGGTCTGGTAGGCCTCGTTGGCGCGCGTCGCCCATTGCATCGCCACGCGCTTCTCGGTGTCCGAGGCGTTGACGAAGCGGTCCGGGTGCACCTGGCCCTGCACCTCGCGGTAGGCCGCGTCCAGCGCGTCCATATCGACCTCGAAGCGGGCCGGCAGGTGGAACAGGTCGAAGTGGTTCTGCATGCGCGTTAGATACGGAAGCTCTCGCCGCAACCGCAGTTGTCCTTGACGTTCGGGTTGTTGAAGCGGAAGCCCTCGTTCAGGCCTTCGCGCGCGAAGTCCAGCTCGGTGCCGTCGATGTAGGGCAGGCTCTTGGGGTCGACGAAGACCTTCACGCCGAAGGACTCGAACACGTTGTCCTCGGGCGACATCTCGTCGACGTACTCGAGCTTGTAGGCCAGGCCGGAGCACCCCGTGGTGCGCACACCGAAGCGCAAGCCGATGCCCTTGCCCCGGCGTTCGAGGTAACGGTTGACGTGCTTGGCGGCTTTTTCGGTCAGGGTGATTGCCATGTGGTTCTCCAGCTAGGTTCTACGGTTGTTACGCTGCCTTGTCGGCGTGCTTCGCTTTGTAGTCGGCGACGGCGGCCTTGATCGCGTCTTCGGCCAGGATCGAGCAGTGGATCTTGACTGGCGGCAGAGCCAGTTCTTCAGCGATCTGGGTGTTCTTGATCGACAGCGCTTCGTCCAGCGACTTGCCCTTGACCCATTCGGTCACCAGCGAGCTCGAGGCGATCGCCGAGCCGCAGCCGTAGGTCTTGAACTTCGCGTCTTCGATCAGGCCCTGGTCGTTGACCTTGATCTGCAGCTTCATCACGTCGCCGCAAGCCGGCGCGCCGACCATGCCGGTGCCGACGGCGTCGTCGCCCTTGTCGAAGGCGCCGACGTTGCGCGGGTTTTCATAGTGGTCGAGAACTTTGTCCGAGTAAGCCATGGTGATACTCCTTGAATACGGTAATTAGTGGGCTGCCCATTGGATCGAGTTGAGGTCGATCCCTTCCTTGAACATGTCCCACAGCGGCGACAGTTCGCGCAGTTTGCCAACCTTCGATTTCAGCAGGTTGATGGCGAAGTCGACTTCTTCTTCGGTCGTGAAGCGGCCGATGGTGAAGCGGATCGAGCTGTGCGCCAGTTCGTCGCTGCGGCCCAGGGCGCGCAGGACGTAAGACGGTTCCAGCGAGGCCGAAGTGCAGGCCGAGCCGGACGACACGGCGATGTCCTTGATCGCCATGATCAGCGACTCGCCTTCGACATAGTTGAACGAGACGTTCAGGTTGTGCGGGACGCGGTGTTCCATGTCGCCGTTGACGTAGACCTCTTCGATCTCCATCAGGCCCTTGGCCAGGCGGTCGCGCAAGGTCTTGATGCGCGCGAGTTCGCTGTCCATCTCTTCCTTGGCGATGCGGAAGGCTTCGCCCATGCCCACGATCTGGTGGGTCGGCAGAGTGCCCGATCGCAGGCCGCGCTCGTGGCCGCCGCCGTGCATCTGCGCTTCCAGGCGCACGCGCGGCTTGCGGCGCACGTACAGGGCGCCGATGCCCTTCGGGCCGTAGACCTTGTGGGCGGTGAAGGTCATCAGGTCGACCTTCAGCTTTTCCAGGTTGATCTCGACCTTGCCGACGGCTTGCGCGGCGTCGCAGTGGAAGATGATGCCTTTCGAGCGGCACAGTTCGCCGATCTCGGCGATCGGCTGGATCACGCCGATCTCGTTATTGACCATCATGACCGAGACCAGGATGGTGTCCGGGCGGATCGCCGCTTCCAGCTGCTCGAGGGTGATCAGGCCGTTTTCCTGCGGTTCGAGGTAGGTCGCCTCGAAGCCCTGGCGTTCCAGTTCGCGCACGGTGTCCAGCACGGCCTTGTGCTCGGTCTTGACGGTGATGATGTGCTTGCCCTTGGTCTTGTAGAACTGGGCAGCGCCCTTCAGCGCCAGGTTGTTGCTTTCGGTCGCGCCCGAGGTCCAGATGATCTCGCGCGGATCGGCGCCGACGATGGCCGCCACGTGGCCGCGCGCTTCCTCGACCGCAGCTTCCGCGGTCCAGCCGTACATGTGGCTGCGCGATGCCGGGTTGCCGAACTGCTCGCGCAGGAAGGGGATCATTTTGTCCGCCACGCGCGGATCGATCGGCGTGGTGGCCGAGTAATCCATGTAGATCGGGAAGTGGGGCGCAGTCGCGAAGCTCTGCTCGGTTTTCTTGTCCAAAGGCGCGTTCATCAGTTCACTCCAATATGCTTCAATTTTGTCCGACGGCGGCGTGGGTGCGGTGCACCACCACGACGTTCTGTTCCTTCTGCTTCTGCTGGTCGACCAGGTCTTGCAGCGAGACCGAATCGAGGTAGTCGACCATCTTCTCGTTCAGCGTGGTCCACAGCTCGTGGGTCATGCACCGGGTGCCGCTGGCGGCGTCGGCGCCGTGGCAGTTTTCCTTGCCGCCGCACTGGGTCGCATCGAGCGGCTCGTCGACGGCGATGATGATGTCGGCCACCGTCACCTTTTCCGCTGGACGCGCCAGGCTGTAGCCGCCGCCCGGGCCGCGGATCGATTCGACGATCTCGTGGCGGCGCAGCTTGCCGAACAGTTGCTCCAGGTACGACAGCGAAATGGCCTGGCGCTGGCTGATGCCCGACAGCGTGACCGGACCATTGCCTTGACGCATGGCAAGATCGATCATCGCGGTAACAGCAAAACGGCCTTTGGTGGTCAGACGCATCACAACCCCGGTTAGTGTTAAAATATTCCTCTTGCCCAAATAATCCGCTTGCAACAACTCTCTTCATTGCAGCTTGCTAAAAACCGGATTAGTTGAACGATTTAGTCAAGTATAGCAAAACGCAAGCGTCTTGTCTTGGCAGCCCCAAAAATGGCAGCCGCCTCCCCCCTCCTGCTTTCTTAATAATTGTTTATTGCGCCCGCAGCAGCTGCATCGGGCCGAAGAGTTCTTGCATGCCCTGATGCTGGATAAAGGACAGGTTGTAGGGATGCTCGGCGGCGATCTGCGGCAGCGCGGCGGTTTCCGGCAGCTTTTTCAGTTGCTCGGCGATTTTCCCCCACAGGACCAGGGTCGGCGGGCTTTGTCGCGCGGCCAGGGCAGCCAGCACGGTTTGCAGGAAAGGCAGCCAGGCGCGGGCGTCGACGGCGGGCGGGACGTGGCTGCGGAACACCAGCGAGGCGTTCAGGAGCAGGAAGCCGTGGCGGGTCAGGTTGTCTTGCAGCTGGGCCAGGGTCTGGATGCTGCCGTCGCCGCGGGCGGCCCGGGCGATCGGGGCCATGGCCGCGCCGCCGGTATCGTGGGCCTGGAGCTGGCTTGATGCGACCAGCAGCATCTTCATGAAGTTGCGCAGCGAGGTGGCGCGGTTGACGGGCTTCGAGAGGCCGGTGTCGCACCAGAGTTCGCCGACGGCGCCGTCCATGAAGCAGACGCCTGTCGCGCTTTCGGCGCGTGGGTAGGGGCCTTCGCCGACCAGGACGTAGCGGACCTTGCCCAGGGGCTGGGCGAAGGCGGCGAACAGGCGGTTTTCGGTGGGGAGATAATTGTCGACCGCGAGCGCCGGGAGGTAGCCGGGGTTGGCTGCGGCCATCGCTTCCAGGCCCTGCTCGAGGATCGGGCGCCAGGAGGGGGCGGCGAGGTCGAGGGCGGGCAGGATCTGGGCGGGGATGGTCATGGTGGTGTGTCCGGATTTTTGAGGGCGGATTGTAGCGTATGTGCTTGAGGCGAGGTGCGCGGTCTGCTGGCAAACCGCTACTACTCGCTTGCACCAGAAACCCCAAGCATTCCACCATTCAATCTAGCGTCCGCCTTTCTCGTTTCGGTGCATGATTTTCCTCCATCCCCACCCGGGGCATCGACCAACGAAGGAGGACACCATGCAGACGATCCAGGACATCATGACCCCAGACGTGCAGACGATTTCGCCGCAGGAAAGCGTGCGCCGGGCGGCGCAGCTGATGGATGAATTGAACGTGGGGTCGATCCCCGTATGCGACGGCGACCGCCTGGTCGGCATGATCACCGACCGCGACATCACCGTGCGCTCCACCGCCGCCGGCCAGGCCCCGGACCAGACCTGCGTGGCCGACGTGATGAGCACCGACGTGCGCACCTGCTTCAGCAACCAGCAGGTCGACGAAGTGCTCGGCCAGATGGGCGACGTGCAGATCCGCCGCGTGCCGGTCATCGACGAGCAGTCGCACCAGCTGGTCGGCATCGTTTCGCTCGGCGACATCGCAACCAAGCACTCGGCCAAGGTCGACGCCACGCTGGACGAAATCTCGACGCCGTCCGAGCCGGACCGCTCGGTGACGCGCCACTAGGCACGCCACTAGGCACGCCACACCGCACCTGCTTGCCGCAGGTGCGGTGCCGCTTCTTTACTCCGCGTCCGGCTGGCGCGATGGATGCGCCGCTTTGAAGGCCGGCAGGTCGGTACACAGCGCATTGATGCGCGCGATGTTCGGGAAGGGCTTCAGATCGATATCGAAACGCTGCGCATTGAACACCTGCGGCACCAGGTAGCAATCGGCGATGGTCGGGCGGTCGCCGTGGCAGAACGGGCCCGCGCCCGGGTCGCGCGCCAGGTGCGCCTCGAGCGACTGGAAGCCTTCGATCACCCAGTGGCGGTACCACTCGGTCTTGGCCTGCTCCGACAAGCCCAGCTGCTTCACCAGGTAGCTCAGCACGCGCAGGTTGTTGATCGGGTGGATGTCGCAGCCGATGATCTGCGCCAGCTCGCGCACGCGTGCACGGCCCGGCGCGTCCTTCGGCAGCAGCGGCACCGTGGGATGCGCTTCCTCGAGGTACTCGATGATCGCCATCGACTGGGTCAAGGTGATCCAGTCGTCCTGGAAGGCCGGCAACAGGCCGCTCGGATTGATCCGGCGGTAGTCTTCCTGGTGCTGCTCGCCACCACCCTTCAACAGATGCACAGGCACCGCCTGGTAGGACAAGCCCTTCAGATTCAGCGCGATCCGGACCCGGTACGCGGCCGAGCTGCGGAAGTAGGTATAGAGCTTCATCGATGCCTCCAGTGGTAAGGCGCAACTTCTTGATCGATGGCGCCGAAAATGCTGGCGCCGCTGGCGTCGAGCATTTCGATGCGTACGGTGTCGCCGTAGCGCAGGAACGGCGTCTGCGGGGCGCCCTGCTCGATGGTTTCATACATGCGTACTTCGGCCAGGCAGCAGTAGCCGACACCGCCGTTCTCGACGCTCGAACCGTGCAGGCTGCCCTGCTTGTTCGACACGGTGCCCGAGCCGATGATGCTGCCGGCGCCCAGCTCGCGGGTCTTGGCCGCGTGGGCCACCAGCTGGGCGAAGCTGAAGGTCATGTCCTCGCCCGCGTTCGGACGGCCGAACGGCGCTTCGTTGAGCGTCACCAGCAGCGGCAGGCACAGCTTGCTGTCGCGCCAGGCGTCGCCCAGCTCGTCGGGCGTGACCGCCACCGGCGAGAAGGCGCTGGCCGGCTTGGACTGGAAGAAGCCGAAGCCCTTGGCCAGCTCGTTCGGGATCAGGTTGCGCAGCGAGACGTCGTTGACCAGCATCACCAGGCGAATGGCGGCGGCCGCCTGCTCCGGCGTGGCGCCCATCGGCACGTCGCCGGTGACCACCGCTACTTCGGCTTCCAGGTCCACGCCCCAGTCCTCGGACTGGACCATGATCGGGTCGTTCGGACCGACGAAGGAATCCGAGCCGCCCTGGTACATCAGCGGGTCGGTATAGAACGACGCCGGAACGTCGGCGTTGCGCGCCTGGCGCACCAGCTCGACGTGGTTGATGTAGGCGGAACCGTCGGCCCATTGATAGGCGCGCGGCAGCGGCGAATGGCATTCTTCCTCCAGGAAGGACTCGGCCTTCTCGGCGGTGCCGGCATTGAGCTTGTCGTAGACTTTCTGGAGCTCGGGCGCGATGCGGTCCCAGTCGTCGAGCGCGCATTGCAGGGTGCGGGCGATCTTCGGAACGGCCTGGCAGGTGACGAGATCGCGGCTGACGACGACCAGAGTGCCGTCGCGGCCGCCCGTTTTGAGGGTGGCGAGTTTCATGGTGTTTCCTTCGCTAAAACTTTGTTCTTCGCCATTACAAATCAAAACGTACTATCATACAAACAGTATTTTCCGCCCGATTTATCGGAATATCTTATGAATCCTAGCCTGCGCCAGATGCGCGCCTTCGTCGCCGTCGCCAAGACAGGCCACTTTACGCTTGCTGCTGAGTACTTGCACATTACTCAATCAGCCTTGTCCGGTTTGATCAAGGAACTGGAGCAGACCCTTGGCACACGCTTGGTCGACCGCAGCACCCGCAAGATTGCCCTCACCGATATCGGCCGCGAGTTGTACCCGCTATTTAGCCAGATGATTGATGACTTGGACGGTGCGCTGGCTAACGTGGCGGATCACACGCGGCTCAAAAAAGGCATCGTGCGCATCGCCGCGCCGCAGCTGATGTCGTGCACGGTGCTGCCGGAAGCGATCGCCGCCTACCGCGCGCGGCATCCCGACATCCAGGTGCGCCTCGCCGACACGGCGGTCGAAAGCGTGATCGCGCGCACGCTGTCGGGGGAGGCGGATTTCGGCATCGGCCCGGAACGCGATCCGGCGCCGACCCTGCACGCGCGCCAGCTGTTCGAGATGCCGTTCGCGCTCGTGTTCCCCAAGGGCCACGAGCTGGAACGGCAAGAGCGCGTAACCTGGCACGACTTGTCGCGCTACCCCTTCATTTCCCTGCAAGGCCAGTTCACCGAGCGCCTGCTGGACGATATGCATGCCTCGCTGCGCGAAGTGCCGGCCAAGCCGGCCCACGAAGTCACCTTCATGACCACCGCGCTGGCGATGGTGAGCGCGGGCCTGGGCGTAACGGTCTGCCTGCCCTACGCCGAGCCGCTCGCGACGCTCTATGGCCTCGTGATGCGTCCGCTCGAAGCGCCGCAGCTGACGCGGCGCTTCTTCGTCTACACGCGTCCCGGGCGCTCGCTCTCGCCGGCGGCGGAGAGCTTCATCGACTTCCTGTTCGAGCATGTCGAGGATATGGTTGCGGAGGTGTCTGTGCGCCAGAGCCCGGCGCGTTAGAATGACTATTGTTAGCAAACTGAGCGCTACTCGCCCTCCTCCACGATGTCCCACGACACCATCGCGATCAACCAGCGCATGGACAAGTTCGACAGCCACGACAGCGTCTGGCTGTTCGGCTACGGTTCGCTGATCTTCAAGGCCGACTTTCCTTTCCTCGACCGCCGTCCCGCCGCGATTCGCGGCTGGTCGCGCCGTTTCTGGCAGGGTTCGCACGACCATCGCGGCACCGAGACCGCGCCTGGCCGCGTGGTGACCCTGGTGCCGGAACCAGGAGCGCATTGCGACGGCATGGCCTACCTGGTCACGCCGGAGGAATTCGCCCACCTCGACTACCGCGAAAAGAACGGCTACCTGCGCCTGGCGACGGATATGCATTTCGACGACGGTTCCACCGTCGAGGGGATCGTCTATATCGCCACGCACGAGAACGCGGCCTACCTGGGGCCGGCGCCGGAACGCGACATCGCACGCCAGATCGCGCTGGCGCGCGGACCGAGTGGACCGAACAGTGAATACCTGCTGCACCTGGCGCAGGCGCTGCGCGAGATGGGCAAGGTCGATGCGCATGTGTTCGAGATTGAACACCATCTGGCGGCATTCGGAGTACGTCTTGGCGGCCCGAGTGTTGCTGGCTAACTTCTCGCCGCTGTCTTCGAAACCGTCGCCCCGGCGTAGGCCGGGGCCCAAGTTTGCATGCATACCGACTGCGCGACGAACTTGGGCACCGGCCGTCGCCGGTGCGACGGTTTTACGGTTAACGATGAATTCGTACTCAGCGCGGAGCCAATCCCATTTGCTCCAAACGCAACAGGATCTCGGCGGATGCCGACCAGCGCCAGCCATTCCTCGGAACGCGGCCCCAGTCCCTTCATGTCGCGCAGGCGCATGGTCACTTTAACGTTGCCAGGACCTGCATCACGCGCGCCGCGCGCTGCTCGACCGTCCCCGTGAGGACCGTATAGGCGATGCCGCGCGCATCGAGGTCCTCCAGCACCAGCCGCTGGATGCGCGTACGCCACGCCGCATTCTCGCGCACGCCCGGCTCTTCCTCGTAAGGGATATCGTCGGCGCACACGAAATGGTGCAGATAGCGCGTGCGGCACGCGTCCGCATAGCGCAGCAGCGCGGGCGGCACGGGCTCGGCGACTTGGCCGAAGCAGAGACCAAGCAGCAGGGTCGTCAGCGCGTTGGTGTCGACGAACACATAAGGTCCCAGGGCGCGGGCGACGGCCGCGTCTTCGGCATCACGATGGCGCTCGGCGATCTCGACGTAGTCGGCCGCATCCAACTGCCCCTGCTTTTCTTCCCAGATGAAGCGCCCGACCTCGGGTACAAACTCAGCGCCGCATTGCCGCGCCAGGTGCAGCGCCAGGGTCGACTTGCCGGTCGACTCGGCGCCGACGAACGCCACCATCCTGCTGCCTTGCTGCGCTTCCATGCCTGCTTCCATCCGAGACTCATGTGGACCACCATCCTAGCCGATGCGGCCGGCTTGCTCAACTGGACGGCGCAATCCGTTCCAGCTTCAGGTGCAGCGATGTAGCTGGACGCAAGGTGACGTTCAGGACAGGCTGCGGCGGCGCCATTCCTTCCGGCACGGACAAGGTGAAGCGCTGCAGGATCATAGCCGCGATCACCGTCATCTCCGTCAGCGCCAGGTGCTGGCCGAGGCAGACGCGCGGCCCCGCGCCGAAAGGCATGAAGGTCCCGCGCGGCGCGCTTGCCGCCTCCTCGATGAAGCGCTCCGGCCGGAAACAGTCCGGCTCAGGAAACCAGCGCGGGTCGCGCTGCATCAGGCCGAGCGGCACGGTCAGGATGGTACGCGCCGGCAGCGTCCAGCCACCGAGACGCACCGGCTTGATCGCGCGGCGGCTCATCAGGATCGGCGCGGCCGGGTACAGGCGCAGGGTTTCCTGCAGCGTGCGGTCCAGGTAATCCAGTGCAGGCAAGTCCTCGAGCGTCGGCGCGCGGCCGTCCAGGACCATCTGCACTTCGCGGCGCGCCTCGGCCTGGGCCTGAGGATTGGCGGCCATGCACCAGGCCCACCAGCTCAGGGTAGCGGCGGTGGTCTCGTGGCCGGCCAGGAAGGCCGTCATGCATTCGTCGCGCACGGCATCGAGCGGCCAGGCGCCGCTGTCCGCGCGGTGCAGTTGGAGCAGGCGGGTCAACAGATCGCCTGGCCAGGCCTCGATGGACATGGCCAGGCGCGCGTCGATCTGGCGGTCGATCAAGGCCTTCAGCGCGGCGATGTTGCGGCGCTTCTCGCGCTTCCAGGGCATCCAGTCGGGCCAGCTGGCCGGCCAGAACATCTCCTGGTTGGCGTTCACGCTCAGCATGTGGATGGCGCCCTCGGCCAGCCTTGCGTCGTCGCCGATCTCGCTCGAGAACATCATGCGCATGATGACCTCCATGGCCAGCGCCGTCAGCGCGCTCTCGACCGGCATCGCGGCGCCGCCGGCGGGCCAGCGCTCCAGCGCCTGCGCCGTTGCCGCGGCGATCGCCGGCGCGAAAGCCTTGACCGCTTTCGGCGCGAACGCCGGTTGCAGGGCCTGGCGCTTGGCGTGCCAGCGCACTCCCTCCTCGACCAGCACGCTGCGTCCATGCAGCTGCGAGAAAATCCGGATGCCGCGCTCCCAGCGTATGTGGGCGTCGTGCTGGTTCACCAGCAGTTCGCGCACGAGCTGGGGATCGCTGACGATGACCTGGTGCTCCGGCCAGATGCGCAGGTGCACCACGTCGCCGTAGGCCTTGCGCCACGCGTCGAGGGCGCCGGGCATGTCGCGCGCCATGCGCGCCAGCAAGCTCCAGCCGGTGAGGCCGACGCGCGGGCCGGGCGGCCACACGCCGGGCGGATGAAGGACCGGAGCAGGCGGCATGCCGTCCGCATGAAAAGGGCAGCGGGAAGAGGTAGGCGTTGTCATGAGGGCGATTTTCACGCTGCATGAAAGCGCCGTCTTGAATCCAAACGACATCGACAGACGTGAGGAAGCTTTTTATACTTTGACATCATGAAGCTCGATCGCCAGTCCATCGTCCCGTCCTGCCCCAGCCGCCTCGCGCGTGCGCCGCGCGTGCCAGGGCCGGACGGTCCGCGCGACCGGCTGAGCCTTGCCCCGCCCGCGCTGCAAGGGGCGCTGGTGGCCCTGGTCAGCCGCGACACCTCGCACCTGGTGCTCGACGATGCGCAGCGGCTGTCGCACTTCCCGGCCTCGCCGCTGGTGACCTTGTCGTGGTATCACGGCGTCGATATGGGCCTGGTCGACGCGCGCGGCTGGCAGGCTTTCGGCGCCCGTGTCGTCGTCTCGGGCAGCCAGTCGCATCCAACCGTCAGCTGGGCGCCGACCACCGGCCGCGGCTACATGGCCTGTTTCGCGCCGGATGTGGCGCAGCAGTTGTTCGGGCTGGATCCGGCCACGATCCAGGACCGTTTCGTACCGGCGCAGGCGGTGATGGATCCCGAATGGACGCCATTCTTCGACGCGCTGCTGGGCGCCGCCGACGACGCGGCGGTCATGGCGGTACTGACGGCTTTCCTGGGCGAGCGCTGGCGCATTGCCCAGGGACGCGCGTCGACCCGGCCTTCGCTGCGCCAGTTCGGACGACATTGGGTGGAGCAGCTGGCCTGGCGAGCGCACGAGTGGCGACGCACGGCCGGCACGCGCCAGGTGGAGCGGCGCATTAAATCCTTCAGCGGCCGGTCGCTGCGCCAGTGGCAGGCGATCACCCGCACCGAGGGATTGTTCTTCGCGGCGCGCGAGCGCTACGAGCAGGGACGCAGCTTCGACTGGGCCACGCTGGCGCAGGACGAAGGCTTCGCCGACCAGGCGCATATGAGCCGGGCCGCCAAGCAGATTACGGGATTCGCGCCGACCGAGTTCGCACAGCGATTTATCGAGGACGAGTCGTTCTGGATCTATCGGCTGTGGATTTGAGGCCGCGCCTCAGGGCTGCGGTTTGCGCTGGAAAATCCGGTCCGGGCGCAGCAGGATCATGAATCCAGCAATGATGCCGAAGACGACAGGTATGTCGTCACAGGCAAAAATGCCGTTCACCACCAAAAACCATACCGCCACGGCGGCGATCCCCGCCGACAGGCCAATTCTTTCAATCCACCGCATTCACACCCCTGCTACCGAAACACCACGCCTGGACGATCTTGTTTTCGTTATTCGCCAGTTAAGAGATGCGTATTCTGACAGTAATTCATGTCTAAAAATCCTCAGATCGTCACATCTTGAACAGATAAGTTCACCGAAGCGGGTCAACTCCTGGGCGCAGGCAGTTGTTGCTCAAGTACTAACGTGCTACGCTGCCTTCCGATGCCGCCCGAAGAGCGGCCGATACGACACTCGAGGAGACCAGGATGTGGAAACAAACTCTGCTCGGCGCATTGCTGCTGTGCTCGCTGGGCCAGGCTGCGGCCCAGCATGACGGGGCGCCGATGCCCCAATACGATAGCGTGCTGGCCAGCTCGCTCGGCGCGGACGAACGGGGTATGCGTCCCTACGTGTTCGTGATCCTCAAGACCGGGCCCAACAAGGTGCCGGAAGGCGCCGAACGCACCAAGATGTTCCAGGGCCACTTCGCCAACATGGCAAGGCTGGCCGCGGAGAAGAAACTGGTCCTGGCCGGCCCGCTCGACGGCGTCGACGGCCGCCGCGGCATTTTCGTGTTTGCCACGCCGGATATCGATGAAGCGAAAAAAATGGTGGCGACCGATCCGGTGATCGTCAATGGCGAGATGGTGGCCGAGTATCACAAGCTGTACGGTTCCGCGGCACTGATGATGGTGAACGACGTGCACAACAAGATCCGCAAGAAGTAGCCGCGACGCTGACTGCCCCGTTGCCAAGCACGGCGGGTTGCGACTGAGGCTTTGCGAGAAGTCCGTTATCGGCCCGAACGGACTGAAACTGAACCCGCAAATTAATCCATGGTCAAGGACGGCCGTTGCACAACAAATGAGCGCACCTTTAGGTCAAGCTTAATTTCATGACATGATGTTTGCTGTATTCATCGGTATCTGGCTAACGATTTCCTTGGCCATCTACAGCTTGCTGTGGATGGGATTCGAACGCCGGTTTGGAATACTTGGGACTTCCTTATTTAATCTGGGCTCGTCCGTCATCTTGAGTCCCGGATTAGTAAGCGGTGGGCACGGTGCATTTCCTTTTCCAGGAGGCGCCATCGTTCTACTCGGTGGCACCGGCGACAGCTCAGAAGCTTTTCCTTCTTTTAATCTCACGATGTGGATGCTGACTTTCCTGATTTTTTCGGCGTTCAGCTGGTATTCAAAAAGGTCGGATTCGGCCGACTAGTTTGTGCAACGTCAGCATTGTCCGCATTGCCAGCTACATTTTCGCCTTCCGCGGCAGAATCGTTGACCGATAAAAGCACTGAGGCCTTCTTCGGGTCGCTAACGGATGCATCTATCCGGCGTCCCCTACCGTTCCGGGCCAACATCAGGCCGCGTCAAAACAAATCCAGCTGCCCCGTCGCGTTACCGTTCTGCTTGCCCGGCGTCGGCGGCACGATCAGCGGTCGCCGGAACTGCGAGGTGTCGAGCCTGCCAAAGCGTCCACGCAACTCGGTCATGCCCAGCCGTTCGACGGTCTTGTAGAAACGCTGGCGTATCAGATCCGCCCACACGCCCTCCCCCTGCATGCGCTTGGAGAAATCGCTGTCGTAATCCTTCCCTCCCCGCATGTCGCGGATGCGGTTCATCACACGCTGGGCGCGGTCGGAGAAATGCGCCTGCAGCCATTCCTGGAACAGCGGATTGACCTCGTGCGGCAAGCGCAGCACCACGTAATGCGCACCGGTCGCGCCCGCATTGAACGCGGCTTCGAGAATGCGTTCGATCTCCGGCTCGGTCACAAAAGGAATGATGGGCGCCACGCTCACGCTGACCGGAATGCCTGCCTCGCTCAGGGTCCGGATGGTGCGCAGGCGCCGCTCCGGCGCAGCCGCGCGGGGTTCAAGGGTGCGGGCAATGCGCGGATCGAGCGTGGTGAGGGTCACCGCCGCGCAGGCCAGGCGCTGCTCGGCCATCGGCGCCAGCAGATCGATGTCGCGCTCCATCAGCGAGGATTTGCTGATCAGGCCCACCGGGTGGCGGCACTCGTACAACACTTCCAGCACGCGGCGCGTGATCTTCAGCTCCCGTTCGCAGGGCTGGTAGGCGTCCGTGTTGACGCCGAGGGCGATGTTCTCCGGCACATAGCCCGGCCGGGCCAGTTCGCGCCGCAGCAGGTCGGGCGCATTGACCTTGGCGAACAGGCGGCTTTCGAAGTCCAGCCCCGGCGACAGGCCGAGGTAGCTGTGCGTCGGCCGCGCGAAGCAATAAATGCAGCCGTGCTCGCAGCCACGATAGGGATTGAGCGAGACATTGAAGGGAATGTCCGGCGAGGTGTTGCGCGTGAGGATGCTCTTTGCGTATTCATCGGTGACGACCGTCTTCACCGGCGAGGCCTCGCCGTCTTCCTCGTCCCAGCCGTCGTCGAAATGCTCACGGCCATTGACCTCGTAGCGCCCCTGCAGGTTGGACACCGCACCGCGTCCCTTGCGCGCAGCAGGCGGCAGCGGCCCGAGCATCGGCTGCTCGTCCACGGGTTCTCTCCGGATCGGCGGTTTGGGGTCGGACACGGCTGGCTCCATACTGTATATTTATACAGTATGTTACGCCGTTCTCAGGCTCGACTCAAGTGCGGGTCGTAGGCGGCCTGTTGCTGCACAAAGCCGCCGAATGCGTCCAGCAGCGCCTGGTAACGCCCTGCATCGCCTTCCAGTTGCCCAAGAGCCAGCGCTGCCGCCTCCAGGCTCGACAGCTGGTGCGGCGCATGCGCCTTGCGGATGCGGTAATTCGACGGCGCCACGTCCATCAGGGCCAGCCGCGGCAGGCGCTGCAAGACGGGATTCAGGTAGAGCATCTTGCGGCTCTTGCGCCAGGTGGCATCCAGCACCACCAGGCGCACTTGCGCGGCCGGCAAGGCTTGCCAGGCGGGCGGCGCCGGCAGCAGCGGGTCATTGGCGGTGTCCGGATACAGCAGCACCGGCGTGCGCGCATCCGCATGCAGCAGCGCGTCGAGCTGCGCGGCATCGAAGGCCTCGCCGACCGCCAGCGCGCTGCCGGCCACGCTCAGGTGCAGCAGGCGCGCGCTGTTCTTGGCGTTGTGGACTTCCAGCGGATGCTGCAGCACCAGCAAAGCGGCCTGAGTATGCACCGGCGCGATCCAGCGGCAGATGCAGGCGGAGGCGGGGCGCAGGCAGGCGGCGCAGGTCGGGCGTTTGACGGCAGGCTGGTTCATGGGGCGGCGGTATAAGGCCGCGATTGTAGCGCAGACACGTGTTCAGGGCACCGGCGTCCAGCCGCCTCCCAGCGCCCGGTACAGATCGACGTGGGCCGCCAGCAAGCTGGCGCGCAGCTGCAGCACGCTCAGGTCGGCGTTGAAGGCGTTGCGCTGCGCGTCCAGCTCTTCCAGGTAAGACGCGTAGCCGTTGGCGTAGCGGTTGTGCGCGACCCGCAGCACCTCGTTGGCGGCCACGCGCCGCTTTTCCGCTTCCTCCAGCTGGCGCCGCAGTCCCTGCATGCCGGCCAGCGCGTTCTCGGTTTCGGCGAAGGCGGTGCGCACCACGTTCTCGTAGGCATAGACAGCGCGGTCGCGCGCGGTACCCGCGATCTCGGCCTGGGCGCGCAGGCGGCCCGCATCGAAGATCGGGGCCAGCACGCTGCCGCCGATGCTCCACAAGTCCACCGGCGATTGCAGCAGGCCCGGCAAGGTGCGCCCTGCCACGCCAAGCGAGGCATTCAGGCGGATCGCGGGCAGCAGCTGGTCGCGCGCGGCGGCCAGGCCGGCGTCGGCGGCGGCCACCAGCTGTTCGGCCTGGGCGATGTCGGGACGGCGCCGCAGCAGTTCCGATGGCAGGCCGGGGCCAGGAACAGGCATGCGCAGCGCCGCCAGTCCCGCGCCGCGCGCCACCAGTCCCGGGCTCGCGCCCAGCAGCAGGTTCAGGGCCTGTTCCTGCTGGGCGATCGCGCGCTCCAGCTGGGGAACGGCGCCGGCGGTGGCGTGCAGCTCGGCCTCGGCCTGCGACATCTCCAGGCGCGAGCTGTAGCCGACGTCGAACTGGTGCCGGGCCAGCGCGAACGAACGCTCGCGTGAGGCCAGGGTGGCGCGGGCCAGCGCCAGCTGGGCGTCCAGGCCCAGCAGATTGAGGTAGCCCGACGCGGTGCTGGCCGCCACCGCCAGCGCCGCCGAGTCCAGCGCGGCCTGCTGCGACTGGGCCTCGAAACGCGCCGCCTGGGTGGTAGAGGCGAGGCGTCCGAACAGGTCGAGTTCATAGCTGGCCTGCGCGCTGCCCACCAGCGACGTCGATTCCACCGGCTCGCCGAAGGGACCGATGGCGCGCGCCCGCGTCGGCGCGAAAGCCAGGTTCAGTGCCGGCAGGCGCGCGCTGTCCGCCACCCGCACCCGCGCCTGGTATTCCTGCAGGCGGCTGCGCGCGATCTTCAGGTCGCCGTTGCTGTCGAGCGCGCGGCGCACCAGCGCATCGAGGGCCGGGTCGCCGAAGGCGCGCCACCAGTCACGCTCCACGCTGGCGGATGCGGCGGGCGCCTGCGTGCGCCAGGCTTGCGGCAGGTCCAGGGACGATACGGGCGCCGGCTGCGGCGCCATCGCGCAGGCCGCTAGCAGCACCGGCGCCAGCGCCAGGCAGGAATAGCGCAGCTTCATCGCGCTTCCTTTGCCGCGGAAGCGGTATCGATGGTCGCCACCACCGACATGCCGGGGCGCAGCCGCTGCGCGAGCGGCTGGTTGGCGTCGATGCTGATGCGCACCGGGATGCGCTGGGCGATCTTGACGAAGTTGCCGGTGGCGTTGTCGGGCGCGATCACCGCGAATTCCGAGCCGGTGGCCGGCGAGATGCGCTCCACATGGCCGCGAAGCTGCGCATCGTTGAGCGCGTCGACCGTGAAGCTGACCGGCTGCCCAAGGCGCACGTCGGCCATCTGCGTTTCCTTCATGTTGGCGATCACCCACAGCTGCTTCGGCACCAGGGCGGTGAGCTGGGCGCCGGCGTTCACGAAGGCGCCCTGGCGCACCGCCACCTGCCCCAGCTGGCCGTCGCGCGGCGCAAGGATGCGGGTGTTGGCCAGGTCGATCTCGGCCAGCTTGACGGCCGCCTCGGCGCTCGCCACCGCCGCCTCCAGCGAACCGCGATTGACGTCGACCGAGCGCTGGTTCTGGCGCGCGATCTCCAGCGCCGCCCTGGCCTGGTCGCGCGCGGCAAGCGCCTGCGCCTGGGCCGCGCGCGCCTGGTCGCGCTCGCGCGCCGACAGAGAGCCGTCCTGCGCCAGTTCCTCGACCCGGCGCAGGTCGGCCTGGGCCTTTTTCGCCTGGGCCTCGCTCGACGCCAGGGCCGCCCTGCCCTGTTCGATGCTGGCCTGGGCGCTGCCGCGCGTCTGCGCATAGTTTTCCAGCGCCGCGCGGCGGTTGGCCAGCTCGGCGCGCGCTTGCGCCAGGCGCTGGGACGGAATGCGGTCGTCGATGCGCATCAGGACTTCGCCCTGGCGCACCTGCTGGAAGTCCTGCACCAGCACCTCGACCACGTAGCCGGACAGCTGCGGACTGATGATGGTCACCTGGCCCCGCACGAGCGCGTTCTCGGTACTCTGCAAGGCGCTGCGGAAAGGCGGCAGGCGCCAGGCATAGAGCACCAGCAGGACGCCGACCAGCGCGACGGCGCCGAAGATGAGCGCGCTGAGCAGGATCTTGCGCGGCGGCCGGGCCGCCGTGGAGGGAGTGGTGGAAGGTTCTGGCATATCAGTCGGTCACGGGTTCGGGTGGCGGCGCGGCGCCGGGCGGCGGGGCCGCCGGGACGGGCGTGGGCGCCGGGTAGTAATGCAGCCACAGGGCGTGCAGGAAGATCCATGCGGCGCTCACGGTGGCCAGGATGGCAAGGACGAGGAAGACGTCGTTGTAGGCAAGGATGTTGGCTTCGCGCGTGGCGCTGCCCGACAAGGCGGCGAGGCCCTGGCGGGTGCGCGCCTGCGGATCGGCGATGCTGCGCGCGGCCACGGCGGCGCCCTGCTGGATGCGGGCGGCGACCATCGGATCGAGTGAGCTCAGTTGCTCGACGATCACCGAGGAATGGAACTTCTCGCGCATCACCTGGAAGGTGCCGACGATGGCCGAGCCGAGCAGGCCGCCCAAGTTCTGGCTCAGCCCGAACAGCACGGAGAAGCTGATCAGGTTGGCCGGATTGCCGATCACGGTGCCAATCAGGGAAATCACCGAGGGCCCGATGAACAGGGTGCTGCCGAAGGCGAGCAGGCTCTGGCTCAGGTACATCTGCTCGGGCCGCGTCTGGCTGGTGGCGTGGGCGTCGAGCCAGGCCCCCGCCGCCATGAACAGCAGCGAGATCACCTGCGGCGCCATCAGGTGCTTGACGTTGACCGTCAGCGCCGAGACCGCGATGCCGGCGACGGTGGCGCCCAGGACGATGGCGTACAGGGTCTGCAGCTGGTCGTTGTCCATCCCCACCGAGCGCAGGAAACCGACCGCGCCCACGCTCTGCTCGGACAGCACGATGCGCACCAGCACCAGCGACAGCAGCAGGCGCGCAATGTTGGCGTTGGTGAGCCAGCGGATATTCAGCAGCGGATTGGCGCGGTTGTGCTCGACGCAGACGGCGGCGGCGAGCAGCACCAGCGAGACCGCCAGCGCGACGCCGAGCCAGGGCTGCTCGAACCACCACAGCACGCGCCCGAAGGTCAGCACCACGCACAGCAGGGCCACGCCGGGCGCGAACAGGGCGAAGGTGACGAAGTCCATCGGCCGGAAGGCCTTGATGCGGTCGCCCGGCGGCAGCTTGAGCAGCAGCACGGCGGCCAGCGAGACCACGGCCAGGCCCAGCTCGAAGAGGTAGAGGCCGCGCCATTCGGCGATCTGCAGCAGGTCGTTGGAAAAGATGTACGCCAGCGGCAGCGCCAGCTGGGCCGCGCCGAGCGACAGCGCCACGCCCTTCAGGCGCCATTCCTTCTTGAAGGCCTGCAGCGTGTAGTAGAGGCCGAGCGGCGTCACGGCGGCGCCCAGCATGCCGTGGGCGGCGCGCACCGCGATCGCGGAATTCAGGTCGTTGACGAACAGGTGGGCGAAGGTCACCAGCGCATACAGCACCAGGAAGAATTCGGTGAACAGGCGCAGGCCGAACTGCTGGCGGAATTTCACCAGCAGCAGGTTCATCGAGGCGTTGGTCATGACGTAGGCGACCGGCAGCCAGTTGGTCTCGGTCGAATAGGCGCCAAGCACGCCTTGCAGGTTGACCAGGTTGACGACCACCAGAGCATTGCCGAGGCCGCCAGTGATGGTAACGAGGATGCCGACGAAGAGGTAGGCGAAGCGCAACGGCGTCGGGTGGGCCGGCGTGGACGGCGAGCCGGGCAGCATCGGCTTTTCGTCGGGGGCCCACTGACGCGGCGCGTACTTGCTCATGCGTTCTCATCCTTCGCGCGTTTCTTATTCTTTGCGCATGATAACCGCTCAGAAAAAACCGCGTCGGACGCCCGGCTGTTAATTCACTAAGGGATAAGCGAAAGGAATAGCACTTTTTGCCACACGCAAAAATTTAGCACCAGAGTTGCCGAAACGGATATTGCTCTGCCTATCCAGCCTGCCTAGAATCAATTTATTCCATGCGGAAATTGTTCCGTATCGGCAGCTGTATAGAGTTCATATGTTGAGAGCACGTCTGTCTGTCCGTAGCTTGTTTTCCGGCTTAGTTAGCGCGCTGGCCATCGCGCCCGCCATCGCCTTCGCGCAGGAGATGCCGCTCGACTACCGGATGAACGAACACATCATCAAGGTGCCGGCCGGTCCGCAGCACCAGGCGATGCTCGAGACCACCGTGTTCCAGCCGAACGGCCCCGGTCCCTTCCCCCTCATCATCATCAACCACGGCAAGGATCCCGGCCGCCCCAGCCTGCAGCCGCGCGACCGCTTCTACCACATGGCCAGCGCCTTCGTGAAGCGCGGCTACGCGGTGCTCGTCCCGATGCGCCAGGGCTTCGCCAACTCGACCGGCCGCTACGCCGAGCACGGCTGCGACATGACCGCGAACGGCTACAGCCAGGCCGCGGACATCCGCGACACCCTCGAGTTCGCGCGCCAGCAGCCCTGGGTCGACAAGGACCACATCGTGGTCGCCGGCCAATCGTACGGCGGCCTGGCCACGATCGCCCTCGGCGCCCAGAAACTGCCGGGCGTGCGCGGCCTGATCAACTTCGCCGGCGGACTGCGCGACGACAGCGACCGCTGCGCCTGGCGCTCGCAGCTGGTGTCGGCCTTCGCCGAATACGGCAGCAAGAACACGGTCCCGACCCTGTGGATGTACGGCAAGAACGACTCGCTGTTCGGCCCCGACCTGGCGCAGCGCATGCACGCCGCCTTCGCGCAGGCGGGCGGGCGCGGCCGCCTGGTCGAATTCGGCGCCTTCAAGCGCGACGCGCACGGCATGCTGGCCAGCCGCGACGGCGAGAAGGTGTGGCTGGACGACACCGAGAAATTCCTGGAGGAGGTCGGCATGCCGACCGCGGTCGTGCATGAGGTGCCGCCGCCGCCGAGCCCGGCCAGGACGGATTACGCGCGCGTCGACGACATCGACGCCGTGCCCTACCTGTCGGAGCACGGCAAGCGCGCCTACCGCGACTACCTGACCAAGATGACGCCGCGCGCCTTCGCCGTGTCGCCGAGCGGCGCCTGGACCTGGGCCGAGGAAGGCGAAGACCCGGACGGCCGTGCGCTGGCCACCTGCAGCGCCAAGAGCACCCAGCCCTGCCGCCTGTACTCGGTCGACGACTATGTGGTCTGGAGCGGCGAACGCATCGACGCCGCCGAGAAGGCTGCCGCCACCGCCTCGGTCACGCCGCAGCAGGCCGCCCCCGGCTCGGCGCCGACCACCTCGGTCGGCAGCACCACGCGCTGACCAGCACGCTTCCGCCTGTCAAGCCCGCCGCGCACTGTTTTCGTGCGTGCCGGGCCGCAAGCTCGCGCCCAGGCGACCTAGCGCAAACCTCCCTGCCCCGCCTGCTCCGACAATGTGGCTGACGTCTCATTGATCGGAGAAGCACATGTTGCGCCTTTTACAAGCCTGGCCCGCTTCGCTGCTGGCTGCGCTCCTGGCCGCCCTGGCCGCCTGCTGCGCGCCGGCTGGCGCCGCCAACAACGATCCCGTGATCCTGGTCCATGGCGTGCTCGGCTTCGGCCCTGACGACTATCCGCAAAGCGGCTTCAACTACTGGGGCGGCCATGGCGACATCGCGCGCCACATGCAGGTCTACCGCGGCCCGCGCAACGTGTTCGCGGCGGCGGTCGGGCCGATCAGCTCCAACTGGGACCGCGCGGCCGAGCTCTACGCCCAGATCAAGGGCGGCTGCGTCGACTATGGCGCCAGCCACGTAAAAAAATACGGCACGCCCGGCCAGGCGCAGAAGCCGCCCGGCAAATGCTGGGCCGCCGATCCGGGCAACAATCCGCAGGGCTATCCGCTGGCGCTGTATCCGGCCTGGGACGCCCAGCACCCGATCCACATGATCGGCCACAGCCAGGGCGGCACCACCATCCGCGCGCTGGTCGAACTGCTGGAGCATGGCTCGCCCGAGGACGAAGGCGACGGCGAGCTGTACCGGGGCGGCAAGCTCGGCTGGATCCGCAGCGTGACCACCATCTCGGCGCCGCACAACGGCACCACGCTCAGCGACGCCGTGTTCGACATCGCGCCGAGCCTGCGCACGCCGCTGCGCGAACTGCTCGCGCACCGGGCGGCGCAATGGGAACTGGCGCCGGACGGTGCGCGCGAATTCAACCACTGGGCGCGCACCTCGCCGCACGTCTATTACTACTCGGTGGGCACCCTGGCCACCGAGGCCGGCAGCTGGTGCTGCAACGACACCGACCGCTTCGTCGCGCCGGTCCAGACCATCGCCTTCCAGTATCCGCGCGCCGACATGATCCCCTACTTCAAGCTGTTCGCGGGCGAGTGGATCGTGCCGTCGCCGCTGCAGCGCGGGATGGGCGGCTACACCCAGGACGGGCCGGGAAGGCAGCGCATCGACAGCGACTGGTTTCCCAACGACGGCGTGGTCAACACGGTCAGCATGCGCGCGCCGAACGGCCACCCGGCGCGCGACTACGACGGCAGCTCGGCGCGGGGAAGCTGGAACTACCTGGGGACCTGGAAAGGCTACGACCACTTCGACATCCTGAACTGGCCGAACAAGGGGCCGTCGGCCGATCCCTTGTACGAGAAGATCAGCGACATCATTTTTGCGTTGTAGCGCCCGAGGCAGCCGGACAGCCTCGGGGCGCTCAGTGCACGCTGCGCAGGCTCCGCGCCAGGTCCGACAGCCGGTAAGGCTTGGCGACAAAGGCGAAGTCGCCCAGCTTGCCGCGGTCCAGCTTGAGGGCCGGCTGCGGATAGCCGGAGGCCAGCATCACCTTGACGTGCGGATAGTGCTCGCGCGTGTAGGCGGCGAGGTCGATGCCGTTGATCCCGTCCGGCATGACGATGTCGGTGAACAGGATGTCGACATCGCGGCTGGCCAGCGCGTTCATGGCTTCCCGGCCGCTGGTGGCGGTCATGACGTCGTAGCCCATGCTCATGAACAGTGAGGACGCCACGTCCAGCAGGTCGGGTTCGTCCTCGACGATCAGGACGGTCTCGGTGTCGGCCTTGCTGTAGTCATGGTCGTGGGTGCCGGCGGCCGGCAGGTAGATCGCGATGGTCGTGCCCTCGCCCTGCCTGCTGCGGATCACGACTTCGCCGCCCGACTGCTTGATGAAGCCGTACACTTGCGACAGGCCCAGGCCCGTGCCCTTGCCCACTTCCTTGGTGGTGTAGAAGGGCTCGAAGGCGCGCGCCACGGTCTCGGGATCCATGCCGGTGCCGGTGTCGGTCACCGTCAGGCGTACGTAGTCGCCGGCCGGCAGGTTGCCGACCTCGCCCTCGGCCAGGGTGGCGTTGGCGGTGGCGATCTCGATGCGGCCGCCGTCCGGCATGGCGTCGCGCGCGTTCACCACCAGGTTGAGCAGCGCCGACTCGAAGCGCGCCGCGTCGATCACGGCGTTGCGCACCATCGGGTCGAGCCGCACCTCGAACAGGATCGAGGAATTGCCGGCGCGCCGCAGCACCGATTCGAAACCGGTGATCAGGCGGTTGACATTGCGTGTTTCGGGCTGCAGCGGCTGCTGGCGTGCGAAGGCCAGCAGCTGCTGGGTGAGCGTGGCGCCGCGGTCGATCGCGCGCCGCATGCTGTCCAGGGTCTTGGCGTCGCTGCCGTGCTGGCGCTGCATGGACAGCACTTCCAGGCCGCTGGCCAGCACCGACAGCAGGTTGTTGAAGTCGTGGGCGATGCCGCCGGTGAGCTGGCCGATCGATTCCATCTTCTGTGCCTGGAACAGCGCGGCCTGGGTCTTTTCCAGGGCCTCGGCCGCCTGCTTCTTCTCGGTCAGGTCGCGGGTGATCTTGGCGAAGCCCAGCAGCTCGCCCTGCTCGTCGCGAATGGCGTCCACCACCACGTGGGCCCAGAAACGGGTGCCATCCTTGCGTACCCGCCAGCCTTCGGACTCGTAGCGGCCGACCTCGGCAGCCGTCCCGAGCGCCCGCACCGGCACCCCGGCCAGGCGGTCCTCGTCGGTATAGAAGCGCGAAAAATGCTGGCCCACGATCTCGTTGTACGAATACCCCTTGATGCGCTCGGCGCCCACGTTCCAGTTGGTCACCACGCCCTCGGGCGAGAGCATATAGATGGCGTAGTCGGTCACGCCCTGCACCAGCAGGCGGAAGCGCTGCTCGCTATCGCGCAGCGCCTCTTCCGCCTTGCGGCGCTCGGTGACGTCGCGGGTGATCTTGGCGTAGCCCAGCAGGTCGCCGTGCTCGTCGTAGATCGGGTCGATCACCACATGGGCCCAGAAACGGCTGCCGTCCTTGCGCACGCGCCAGCCTTCGGCCTCGAACTTGCCCTGCTCCAGTGCCTGCTTCAGGGCGCGCTCCGGCAGTCCGGATTCCCGGTCCTCGGGCGTATAGAAGCGCGAGAAGTGCTCGCGCAGGATCTCGTGTTCGACGTAGCCCTTGAAGCGCTGCGCGCCGGCGTTCCAGCTGGTGATATGGCCCTGCGGATCGAGCATGTAGATCGCATAGTCGCTGATGCCGGCAACCAGGTATTGCAGCCTTTGCTCATCGCTCATCGCGTGCTGGGCGGGGGACGACATACTGTCCATATGAAAGAGGACTTCCTGAAAAGATGGACCTAATGATCCTATCATACTACCGCTCATCCATATCCGCCCACGCGCCTGGCGCCCCCTCGGCTTGTAAAGACGCGGCATGGGTTTGTAAAGCGACGGGCGGTTTCACGTTACAATACCGCTCTGTTTGTCCAGCCCCTTTCCCCCAGGCACTATGACCCAGGCAGCACCCGCACAACTCGACTTGTCCGCCTGCGATCAGGAACCGATCCGCACGCCAGGCAGTATCCAGCCGCACGGCTTCATGCTGACGCTCACGCCCGACCTCGTGGTGGCCCAAGCCAGCGCCAACCTGGCGCAATGGACCGGCCATGCCGCCGATGAGGCCGCCGGCCAGCCGCTGGCGCAGATCGTCGGCGAGGCCGCGCACGCGCGCCTGGCGCCGGAACTGCTCGACGGCGCCCTCGGTGCGCGTCCGCTCTACCTGGGCACCGCCACCCTGGGGAACGGCGCCCACTTCGACGTGCTGGCCCACCGCTGGGATGGGCTGGTGATCGCCGAGTTCGAGCGCGTCGAGCGCTCGCAGCCGGCCGATTTCCGCCACCTCTACCCCTTGATCAGCGATTTCCTGGCCAAGGCCAACCAGCACGCTTCGATCGCGGCCCTGACCGAAGTGGCCGCGCGCCACGTGCGCTCGGTCACCGGCTTCGGCCGCGTGATGATCTACCAGTTCGACACCGACGGCCACGGCCGCGTGGTGGCCGAATCGAAGGAAGACGGCTACGAGTCCTATCTCGGCCAGCACTTCCCGGCGAGCGATATCCCGGCCCAGGCGCGCGAGCTGTACCGGCTGTCGCCGATCCGCCTGATCCAGGACGCCAACTACGAGCCGGCGCCCCTGGCGCCGCCCCGCAACCCGGTGACGGGCGGCCTCAACGACCTGTCCTTCGCTGCCCTGCGCAGCGTCTCGCCGGTGCACCTGCAGTACATGCGCAACATGGGCACCCTGGCCTCGATGTCGGTGTCGCTGATCGTCAAGGGCCAGCTGTGGGGACTGATCTCCTGCCACAACGCCGCGCCCTGCCCGGTGCCGGTCGAGAAGCGCACCGCCTGCGAGCAGCTGGGGCAGATCCTGGCGCTGTGCATCGAGTCGCGCGAGGACGCGGCCGAGCTGCAGTTCCGCCTCGAAGTGCGGCGCGTGATGGTGGAGCTGCTCGGCCACCTGACCAAGGGCACGGACTTCCTCGAGAACATGAGCGGCGTCTTCCCCGAGCTGCTGCGCTTCGCGCGCGCCGGCGGCGTGGCCATCGTCGCCGACGACCTGATCATGACCTATGGCGACACCCCGGACGAGGACGCGATCCGCGCGCTCTCGACCTGGCTGGCGGTGCAGGGCCATACCGAGGTCTATCACACAAATCACCTGGCCGCGAGCTATCCGCCGGCGAAGGCGCTGACGCGCTGCGCCAGCGGCCTGCTGGCGCTGCCGATCTCGCGCATCCACAAGCATTACCTGCTGTGGTTCCGCCCCGAGCTGGTGCAGACCATCGAATGGGCCGGCAACCCGCATGAGAAGCAAGCGCGCCCTGGCGCCCCGACCCAGCTGTCGCCGCGCCAGAGCTTCGCCACCTGGCGCGAGACCATCCACGGACAGAGCCTGCCCTGGCACAGCGCCGAGATCGAGCTCACGGTGGAATTCCGCTCCGCCCTGCTGGGCATCGCGCTCGAGCGCGCCGAGCAGATGGCCGAGCTGGCCGAGGAACTGGGCCGCGCCAACAAGGAACTGGAAGCCTTTTCCTACTCGGTCTCGCACGACCTGCGCGCGCCGCTGCGCCACATCGTCGGGTTTTCCGACCTGCTGCTGGAAGCGGGCGGGCTGGACGACGCCGACCGCCGCCAGCGCTTCCTCAGGAACATCAAGGAGTCGGCGCGCCTGGCCGGCAAGCTGGTCGACGACCTGCTGTCGTTCTCGCAAATGGGCCGCGCGGCCCTGCGCCCGACCACGGTCGACATGAACGACCTGGTCTCGGCCTGCATCGACAAGCTCGGGCTGGAGATCGGCCAGCGCAACGTCGACTGGCATATCGACCACCTGCCCGCGGCCTGGGCCGACCCCAGCTTCCTGCACCTGGCGGTGCTGAATCTGCTGTCGAACGCGGTCAAGTTCACGGCTGGGCGCGATCCCGCCGTGATCCGCATCTGGGCCGAGGACGGCGAGCACGAAACCGTGTTCCACGTCGCCGACAACGGCGCCGGCTTCAACATGGACTACGTGCACAAGCTGTTCGGCGTGTTCCAGCGCCTGCATCGCATGGAGGACTTCCAGGGCACCGGCATCGGCCTGGCCAACGTGCGCCGCATCATCGAGCGCCACGACGGCCGTGTCTGGGCACAGTCCGTCCAGGGCGAAGGCGCGACCTTCTCCTTCAGCATTCCGAAACAAACTCCCAATCCGTAAGGCCCTGCCATGCTCAAGCCCATCCTGCTGGTGGAAGACAATCCCAACGATCTCGAATTGACGCTGATCGCGCTGGCCAAGAGCCAGCTCGCCAACGAGGTCGTGGTCGTGCGCGACGGCGCCGAGGCGCTCGACTACCTGAACCGCCGCGGCGAGTACAGCGAGCGTCCGCTCGGCAATCCGGCCGTGGTCCTGCTCGACCTCAAGCTGCCCAAGGTCGACGGCCTGGAAGTGCTGAAGGAAATCCGCGCCACCGAGACGCTGCGCCCGATGCCGGTGGTGATGCTGACCTCGTCCAAGGAAGAACAGGACCTGGTGCGCAGCTACGAGCTGGGCGTGAACGCCTACGTGGTCAAGCCGGTGGACTTCGCCGACTTCCTGCGCGCGATCGCCGACCTCGGCATCTTCTGGGCGGTGCTGAACGAACCGCCGCCGGGCTCGCGCCGCTACGTCAAGCCGAAGTGAGCTTCGCCTGACGCTTTCCCTGCCGCGCGCCGCGCGCGGCGGCGCAGCAGGTGGCGGATGCGCGCGCTGAGCGCGTCCGGGTGATAGGGTTTCTGGAGCAGGTGGACCGAGGCGTCCAGCTTGCCCTCGTGCGCCAGCACGCCCTCGGCATAGCCCGAGGTATACAGGATCTGGGTGTCCGGCAGCCGTTCGCGCACGATCTCTCCCAGCTGCAGGCTGCTGACCGGTCCCGGCATGATCACGTCGGTGAACACCAGGTCGATCTGGCGGCCGCTGTCGATGATCGCCACCGCCGCCGCGGCGTCCGCCGCTTCCAGCACGTCGTAGCCGAGCGCGGACAGGATGCCGCAGGTCGAGGAGCGCACGTCTTCCTCGTCTTCCACCACCAGGATCGTCTCCAGGCCGCCCGTCAGGGGCATGTGGTGCTCCGGCTCGGCCGCTGCGGGCGCCGCGCCACTGCGCGGCAGGTAGATCGACACGGTGGTGCCGCGCCCCACTTCGCTGCTCAGCACGATCTCGCCGCCGGACTGCTTGACGAAGCCGTAGGCCATCGACAGGCCCAGGCCCGTACCCTGCCCGGTCGGCTTGGTGGTGAAGAAGGGTTCGAAGGCGCGCTGCAGGACCTCGGGCGGCATGCCCTTGCCGGTGTCGCTGATCTCCAGCACCACATAGTCGCCGCGCTGCACCTCGGGCGGGAGCGCGCCGCCGCCCTCGCTGCCGTACACGTTGCGCGCGCCGATGGTCAGGGTGCCGGCGCCGCCCATCGCGTCCCTGGCGTTGATCGCCAGGTTCAGCAGCACGTTGTTGAGCTGGTTGGGGTCGACGTTGGTGCTTCCCAGGTCCGGCGCGATGTCGGTGACCACGCGCGCGTTCGGGCCCAGCACGCGGCGCATCATGTCGTCCATCTCGCGCAGCAGGTGGCCGGGGTCGATCACCACCGACTGCAGCGGCTGGCGGCGGGCGAAGGCAAGCAGGTGCGAGGCCAGCTTGGCGCCGCGCTCGACGCCGGCCAGCGCCATCTCCACGCGGGTCTGGGCCGCCGCGTTCAGGCCGCCGATCAGCTTGAGCAGCTGCAGGTTGCCGCCGATGATCTGCAGCACGTTGTTGAAGTCGTGGGCCACGCCGCCGGTCAGCTGGCCGATCGCTTCCATCTTTTGCGCCTGGTGCAGGGCCGACTGGCTGGCGGCCAGCTGTTCCTGGCTCAGGCGCAGCGATGCGAAGGCCTGGTCGCGCTGGCGCCGCGCGTTGCAGGCGCCGCTGTGGTAGCGCACGCGCGCCACCAGCTCGCGCGGGTCGGGCCACTTGACCAGGTAGTCGTTGGCGCCCACGGCGAAGGCCTTGGCCTTGATGTCGGGATCGTCTTCCGACGAGAGCAGGATGACCGGGATGTCCTCGGTCTCGGGATCGGCGCGCAGCCGGGCGATGACCTCGAAGCCGTCGAGGTCGGGCATGCGCAGGTCCACCAGCACCACCGTCGCCTTCACCTGGCGCGCCACCTCGACCGCGCGCGCGGGGCTGGATTCATAGCATAGCTGGTGCTTGATGCAGCCCTGCAAGCCGTGCGCGATGATGTCCTGCGCAAAAGGCTCGTCGTCGATGAGCAGTACGGAGCAGGCGGAGGAATCGTCTTCGATCATTGCAACGGCGTCGCTTTCAGAGCTGGTGGTACCAAGGTGGTTCTAAACGTATTGCAAAAAGGTAAGCGTTAATTCTACACGATTAACTTGTCACAAGTGCCCGTGTCCGCCTGCCGCCCCCGGTATCGGGAAGCAATACCTTGCAAGGGCTGCGGACGCCTCCATATGCATGGCAGATAAAGCCCACGCCAACGCCGGAGCACGCATGAGCGACGAGCTTTGCCCACTGTGCGGGAGGCCACTGGGGACGGAAAACATTGACCGCCACCACTTGGTCCCGAAAACCTTCAAGGGCAAGGAGCAATTCCCGATTCACAAAATTTGCCACCGCAAGATTCACTCGGCATTTACTGAGCGGGAATTATTGAATACATACCATACCTGGGAAGCCTTGCGCGCACACGAGGACATCCGGTCCTTCATCGCCTGGGTCGCCAGGAAGCCGCCCGGGTTCTACACGCGCACCTATACCGCCAAGGACAAGAAGCAGCGCCGCTGAGGCGGTCTTCCAGGCTCAACCATCTATAATCTGATATATTATCGATTCATATTTTGTTTGAGCCCTGACGATGTCTTCCTTTCCTCCCGATCTAAGCAAATTGCAGGCGGCCGCCGGCCAAGCCAGCAGCCTGCTCAAGGCCCTGGCCAATCCCGACCGCCTGCTGCTGCTGTGCCAGCTGACCCAGGGCGAGTTCGCCGTCGGCACGCTGGAAACCATGACCGGCATCCGCCAGCCCACCCTGTCGCAGCAGCTGACCGTGCTGCGCGACGAATGCCTGGTCGCCACCCGGCGCGAAGGCAAGCAGGTGTTCTACCGGATCGCCAGCCTTGATGCGCTGGCCGTCTTGCAGGTGTTATATGGGCTGTACTGCCCGCAGGAGAGCGAACATGCAGATTGACTGGAACAACTTCACGCCCTGGATGTCGCTGGCGGGCGGCATGCTGATCGGCCTCGCGAGCGCCGCCTTCCTCCTGCTGAACGGGCGTATCGCCGGGATCAGCGGACTGGTCGGGGGCCTGTTGCGCGCACCGTCCGGCGAGCGTGGCTGGCGCCTGGCCTTCCTGGGCGGCCTGGTGGCTGCGCCCCTGTTCTACGTCCTGGCCGCGCCGCTCCCTGAAGTGGAGGTCGAGGCCGGCTTCCCTGCCCTGCTGCTGGCCGGCCTGCTGGTCGGGCTCGGCACCCGCTACGGCTCGGGCTGCACCAGCGGCCACGGCATCTGCGGCATGGCGCGCCGTTCGCCGCGCTCCTACGCCGCCACCGCCGCCTTCATGGCCACGGGCTTCCTGACAGTCTATCTGCTGCGGCATGTGAGCTGGCCATGAGACTCCTGAGCGCAATCCTGGCCGGACTGGTGTTCGGTATCGGCCTGATCCTGTCCGGCCTGACCAACCCGGCCAAGGTGCTGGCCTTTCTCGACCTGGCGGGGGCCTGGGATCCCTCGCTGTTGTTCGTCATGGGCGGGGCCCTGCTGGTGACGGCGCCCGCCTATGCCATCGGCATGCGCGGCAAGCGCACCCTGACGGGCGAGCCGCTGAACCTGCCCACGGCATCCGCCATCGACCGCCGCCTGGTGCTCGGCAGCCTGGTCTTCGGCGTGGGCTGGGGCATTGCCGGCTACTGCCCCGGCCCCGCCGTCGCTTCGCTGGCCCTGGGCGGCTGGAAGCCGCTGCTGTTCTTCGGCGCCATGCTGGCCGGGATGGGCATCTACGAACTGATCGAACGCAGGAAAGGCTGAGGACGGAAGCAGTTTTTCCTTGACAAGGCAGGCGGCAGAATATTTCATCTTGGGCAAACTCAACTCCCACCTTGCCCATGCAATTCGCCGACTACCTGACCCATGACGCGACTTCGCTCGCCGCCCTCGTCGCCTCCGGCGAGGTCACGCCCCGGGCGCTGCTCGACACGGCGCTGGCGCGCCATGCGCAGGTCCACGGCCAGGTCAACGCGGTCTGCCGCCTGATGGAGGACGAGGCGCGCGCCCAGCTCGCGCGCCCGCTGGCCGGCGCCTTCGCCGGTGTGCCCTTCCTGATCAAGGACGGCCTGCAGGACTATGCGGGTCTGCCGACCACCAACGGCAGCCGCTCGATGCGCGGCCATGTGCCGCGCGAGCACGCCGCCGTCGTGCGGCGCTATCTCGAGGCCGGCCTGGTCGTGTTCGGCAAGACCAACCTGCCCGAGTTCGCGCTCAAGGGCGTCACCGATCCGGCCCTGTTCGGACGCACCAGCAATCCCTGGAACCTCGAGCACACGCCGGGCGGTTCGAGCGGCGGCGCGGCCGCGGCGGTGGCGGCCGGCATCGTGCCGATGGCGGCCGGGAACGACGGCGGCGGCTCGATCCGGATTCCCGCCGCCTGCTGCGGCCTGTTCGGCCTGCGCCCCTCGCGCGGACGCGTGTCGGCGGGGCCGCATGCGGGCGAGATCTGGTTCGGCGCCTCCAGCGAAGGCGTGCTCTCGCGCAGCGTGCGCGACACGGCGCGCGCCCTCGACCTGCTGCAGGGCGCCGAGCCGGGCGATCCCTTCGTCATCGCGCCCCCGGCCGCGCCCTATGCGGAGCTGATGCGGCGCCCGCCGGGCCGCCTGCGCATCGGCTTCTCCGCCGCCTCGCCGATCGGCTCCGAGGTCCATCCGGAAGCGGCGGCCGCGGTCCGGCACGCGGCGGCGCTGCTGGCCAGCCTGGGCCACGAGGTCGAGGAAGCCGCGCCCGAGATCGACGGCGCTGCGCTGGCCACGAGCTACCTGCACATCTATTTCGGCCAGGTGCCGGCCATCGTGGCGCGCAACAAGGCCCTAGGCGCGGCGGGCAGCGAGGTCGAACTGATGACGCGCCTGCTGCTCACGCTGGGAGGCGCGGTCAAGGCGCCGGCGCTGACCGAGCAGATGGCGCAATGGAATACCTACGCGCGGGCGCTCGGGCGCTTCCACCAGCGCTACGACATGCTGCTCACCCCGACCCTGGCCCATCCACCCATCCGGCATGGCGAAGGCGACGTGCCCGCGTCCCAGCAGGCAGTGCTGGGCTTCCTGCAGCGCAGCGGCCTGCTGGGACTGCTGGCGCGCCTGGGCCTGCTGGACGCCACGGTCGACCGGATCGCGCGCGACAACCTGCGCTACGTGCCCTTCACCCAGCTGTCCAACCTCACCGGCACGCCGTCGATGTCGGTGCCGCTGCACTGGACCGCGGACGGCCTGCCGATGGGCGTACAGTTCGTCGCGCCGTTCGGACGCGAGGACAGCCTGCTGCAGCTGGCGGCCCAGCTGGAACAGGCCCAGCCCTGGTTCGGCCGGCTGCCGGCCATGACGCGCGCGGCATAAGGTCAGGCGATGACCCAGGACGAAGCCTTCTCGCAGCGCTTGCGCGACCTGGCGCGCCTGCGCCGCGTGCGCGACCGGATCGACCGCGACTACATGCAGCCGCTGAACGTCGAGGAGCTCGCGCGCGGCGTCCACATGTCCGCCGGCCACCTGAGCCGCCAATTCCGGCTGGCCTACGGCGAGTCGCCCTATTCCTACCTGATGACCCGGCGCATCGAGCGCGCCATGGCCCTGCTGCGGCGCGGCGACATGAGTGTCACCGAGGTCTGCTTCGAGGTCGGCTGCTCCTCGCTGGGCACCTTCAGCACCCGCTTCACGGAACTGGTCGGCGTGCCGCCGAGCGTCTACCGGACCGAGTCGGCGCAGGCCACGGATGGCATTCCGCCCTGCGTGGCGAAACAAATCACGCGTCCGATCAGGAATCAAGAAGCGCCGCCGGATGAGTCCCGCTAAGCTGGCGTTTCCCATCACCTGAAAGAGAAAGGCAAACACATGGACCTCAGCATCCACTCGACCTTCCTGCCGCACCAGGACGCGGAAGAATCCCTGGCTTTCTACCGCGATGTGCTCGGCTTCGAAGTCCGCAAGGACGTGGCCTATGGCGCCATGCGCTGGATCACGGTCGGTCCCGTCAACCAGCCCGGCACCTCGATCGTGCTGTCGCCCGCGGGCGTCGCGCCGGGCGTGACCGACGACGAGCGTCGCACCATCGCCGAGATGATGGCCAAGGGCACCTACGCCATGCTGCTGTTCGCCACCCGCGACCTGGACGGCGTCTTCCAGCGCCTGCAGGCGCGCGAGGCCGACATCGTCCAGGAGCCGACCGAGCAACCGTACGGCGTGCGCGACTGTGCGGTGCGCGATCCGGCCGGGAACATGCTGCGCATCCAGGAGCTGCGCTGAAGCTTGTTGGCGCAGAACCGAGCAGCTACACTGGGACACGAGCTTTCCAGGAGTGTCCCGAATGAGGCTGCGCGCACTGCTTCCGATCACCGTCTTCTTCATGGCCGCCGCTGCCGCCGCGGCGCCCCAGCTCGCGCAGTTCGACAGCTTGCGTGAAGCGCGCGCCGCCGCCACTGCGCGCCCTGCGGACACGGGCGCGCTGACCGGGCTTGCCAACGCACAGATCTTTACCGGCGACGCCGCCGGCGCCCTGGCCACCATGGATCGCGGACGCATGCGGCCAGGCGGCACGCCCGCCCTGTCGGAGGCGGATCGCCGCGCCCTGGACAGCGTGCAGGCGGACGATGCGATCCGCATGATCGTCGCCGCGGCCAGGGACAAGCGCGCGGTCCTGATCAACGAAGACCACACGGTCGCCATGCACCGCGCCTTCACCCAGAAGCTGGCCGTCGAACTGCGCAAGATCGGCTACCGGTATTTCGCGGCGGAGGCCTTCAACGCGCCGGTCCTGCCGAACGGCCGCTACCTGACCTGGCGCGACGGCTACTACACCCGCGACCCGGTATTCGCGGGCATGGTGCGCACCTTGCAGGCCGAGGGTTTCACCCTGGTCGGCTACGACATCGAAGAAGAAGATACGGCATTGAGCCCGCGCGAGCGCATCGCATTCAGGGAACGCAGCCAGGCCAGGAACATCCACGAGCGCATCTTCGCCCAGGACCCGGATGCGAAAGTGCTGATCCACGTCGGCCACCACCACCTTGGCAAGCGCCAGGTCGGCGACATCAAGCCCATGGGCGCCCACCTGCGGGAGCTGATCGGCCTCGATGCGACCCTGCACATCGACCAGCTCGCGTTCTACGCGCGCAGCGCGCAAGCGGCGGAAGATCCGCTCTATCGCGCGCTGCTCGACCGGCACAAGCCCGCCGCGCCGATGGCGCTGCGCCAGGCCAGCGGGGCGAGCGCCTCCTTGCGCGGCCTGGGCGGCTTCGTCGACATGCATATCCTGCACCCGGACTACGGGCTGCGCGACGGCCGGCCCGCATGGCTGTCCTCGCTGGCCGGGCGCACGGCGACCAGCGTGCCGAAGGCTCTGCTGCCCCAGTCCGGCGAACGCCTGGTGCTCGCCTACGACCGCGAGCACGGCATGGACGCCGTGCCTGTCGATGCGCTGCTGCTGACGCCAGGCGTATCTGCGCCGGCGTTCATGCTGCCCCCTGGCCGGTTCCGTTTCGAAGTACAGCAATAAAATCATATTTATCGGTTGACCTCAACCTGGCTTGAGGTTCTACACTGCCGCTCATGTCGAACAACACCTGCAAGGAGATGCCCGTGAGTGAACTGTCCCGCTATTTCGACCTGATCGGCTACCGCCACGAAGGCAAGCCCAGCATCGCCGCCCTCAGGGAGCTGCAGCGCTGCCACACCCACACCCTGCCCTTCGAGAACCTGACGCCGCTCTCGGGCCAGCCGGTCAGGCTGGACATTCCCTCGCTGGTGGACAAGTTCACGCAGCAGCGCGGCGGCTACTGCTTCGAGCACAACCTGATGTTCCGCCACGCGCTCGACAGCCTGGGCTTCGCCACCCGCCCGCTGCTGGCGCGCGTGCGCGCGAATGTCCCGCCGGATGTGGTCACGCCGCGCACCCACCTCGTGGTGCTGGTCGAGGCGGAAGGCGAGACCTGGATCGCGGACACCGGTTTCGGCAAGGCCACGCCGACCGCGCCTTTGCGCCTTGTCCCCGACCTGGCGCAGAGCACGCCGCACGGGCGCTACCGCCTGATGGAAGACCCGGCCGGGTACAGGCTCGAGACCGAGCAGGCCGGAGAATGGGCGCCGCTCTACATCTTCGAGATGACGCCCGCTTATATGCCGGACTTCGAGATGGGCAACTGGTACGTATCCACCCACCCCAACTCGCATTTCACGCGCGACCTGATCGCGGTGCGCACCACGGCGCGCGGCAGGCAGGTGCTGCACAACACCCGCTACAGCGTCTACGGCATCGATGCCGAGCCGGTCGTGCGCCAGCTCGGCAGCGTGGGCGAGATCATGGTGCTGCTGCAAGGAGAACTGTGCATCGCCGCCGACCGCGTTCCCGGCCTGCATGAACGGATCGGGCGGATCGTCGAACAGCACGCCGGACAACCGGGCTAGCGCCGGGCCGCGGCGTTGGCAAGATCGGCGAGCGGCGACAGGATGGCGCGGTCGAAGTCGTCGATCGGTTCGCCCTTGCGCACGCGCCGCGGCCAGTCGGCGTGGGTCAGCGCGCCGCGCCCCAGCGAGACGGCGTCGGCCTCGCCGCTGCCGACCAGGGCTGCGGCCCGTTCGGGATCGTGCAGCGAGCCGTTCGCGATCAGGGGCAGGCCGGCGTAGCGCTTCGCCAGCGCCGCGAGGCTCGGCCCCGTGCCGAATGCGGGCTTCCACGCCTCGAACTCGGTCGTGTGCAGGTAGTCGAGCGGCAGCTTGCGCAGCGTCCCGAAGACCAGCGCCGCATCGCTCTCCGCCCCGCTCCAGGTATAGGCGAAATCGTTGACCTTGGCTTGCGAGATGCGTATGCCGACGGCGAAACCGGGACCGACCACATGGCGCACCGCTTCCACGACCTCGACGATCAGCAGCAGGCGGCGCTCAAGCATGCCGCCGTAGCGGTCTTCGCGCAGGTTGATCGCCTCGCTCAAGAACTGGTCGAGCAGGTAACCGTTTGCCGCGTGGATCTCGACGCCGTCGAAACCCGCTTCGCGCGCCCTGGCCGCCGCATCGGCAAAGCCGCGAATCGCCTCGACGATCTCATCGCCGCTCATCGCTTGCGGAAGGGCGTAAGGCCCGGCGCCGCGGTAGAAGCTCATTTGCTCTCCCTTGGGCCGCACGGCGGAGGGGCCGCGCGTACCGCTGCGATAGGGATTCCCCTGCGACAGCGCGCCGGCGTGCATCAGCTGCGCCACCATGCGCGCGCCGCTTGCGTGCACGTCCCGGACGATGGGCCGCCATGCATCGCACTGGGCGCTGTCCGCCAGCCCGGGCTGGCGCAGGTAGCCTTGCGAATACGCCTTGTCGGTATAGATCCCTTCCGTGATCACCAGGCCGAAGCCGCCCTCGGCGAAGGACCGGTAGTAGCGCTGCATCTCTTCCGTGGCGCGGCCCTGCTCCGTTGCGCTGACGCGGGTCATAGGGGCGACCACCACCCGGTTGGGCAGCAGCATGGGGCCGATCGCGAGCGGGTCGAACAGATGCTGGTGCGGCGCGCCCATCTTAGCGCTCCGCATCGTCGCGGACCGCGGCAATTGCTTCGATCTCGATCATGGCTTTTGGATCATACAAGGCCTTGATCTCGGCAATGGTGTCGGCCGGGTACGGCGCCGAAAAGAACTTGCGCCGCAAGGCCACGACCTCCTCGAAGTTGCCCATGTCGGTGACGAAGATCGTGACCTTGATGACGTCCTTCAGGCTCGACCCGCCTGCTTCGAGCGCGCGGCGCAGGTTGGCGAACGCCTGCTCGCCCTGGGCGCGGAAACCGCCTTCGACGATCCGGCCGTCGTCGCCCGCTCCCGCCTGGCCGGAGATGAACAGCAGCTTGCCGAAGCGGATGCCCTGCGACAGCAGGAAAGGCGCGTAATTGTCTGGTTGAGTGGTGATGCGTTCGAGCACGATGGCCTCCTTGTCCGTGAATGCTGAAAACCGGCCTTCACCGGCCGGCAGGAGGAAGATAGGCGTCCGCTCCCGCGTTGACAAACGCATAGTTGTCAGGCATAAGATGAGTTTATTTCACCTGTAGACCCATGCGGCGACTCCCTCCCCTCTCCGCACTGCGCGCTTTCGAGGCCGCCGCCCGGCATGGCAGCTTCAAGCTCGCGGCCAGCGAACTGGCCGTGACGCCCACCGCGGTCAGCCACCAGATCCGCTTCCTGGAGGACTACACCGGCTTGCGCCTGTTCGAGCGGCAGGTGCGCAAGGTAGTCCTGACCGATGCGGGTGCAGAGCTCTATCCGGTCCTGCGCGACGGCTTCAACGCCTTCGAAACGGTGTTCCAGGCCCTGGCCGCGAACCAGGTGCGGCGCCAGGTCACGATCTCCGCGACCAATGCCTTCATGGCGCGCTGGCTGGCGCCGCGCGTCGCCGCGTTTCGCCGGCTGCATCCGGACATCGACCTGGAACTGCATGCCTCGGACCAGGCCGTCGACCTGGTCGCGGAGCAGGCCGATCTCGCGATCCGCTACGGCCGCGGCCCCTACCCTGGCATGGTGTCGGAACCACTGTTCGCCGACCGTTTCGCGCCGGTGGCCAGCCCCGCGCTCGGCGTGACCGGACCAGCGGACCTGGCGGCTTTCCCGCTGATCGATTTCAAATGGAGCCGCCACCATCCGCTGAACCCGACGTGGAAGAACTGGTTTGCCGCCGCGGGCCTGCCATGGCTGGCGCCGCGCGGCCAGCTGCGGTTTTCGGACGAGGGGCATGCCATCCAGGCGGCCATTGCGGGACAAGGCATTGCGCTGTTGAGCCTGGATTTGCTGGCTGACGAACTGGCGGCGGGCCGCCTGGTCCAGCCTTTCGGTCCGAGCATTCCCGGGCACACCTATCACCTGGTGCGCAGCGCGGGGCACGCGCCGGCGCCGCACATGGAAGCCGCGCTCGACTGGCTGCGTTCCGAGGCGCAGGCGCCGAAGCAAGGCTGAGGGCCTGCTCCCTTTTGTCAGCTGGCCAGGCGCGCGACCGCGTCGATGATGTCTTCGTTCTGCAGCGCGGCGAAGCCGAGCAGCCAGCCGTCCTGCTTGTCGGCGCCCATGAACAGTGCCGAGAGCGAGGGCGTGGCGATGCCGCGCGCGCCGGCCTGGCGCGTCAGCGCGGCTTCCCGGCCCGGCGGCAGGTGGGCAGCCAGCTGCAGGCCGCCGGCGCCTGGTTGCGGCCGCAGCCAGTCCAGCCGCGCCGCTTCCAGCCGCTCCAGCAGCAGCGCGCGCCGGCTACCGTACAGCAGCCGCATCTGGCGCAGGTGGCGCGCAAAGTGGCCATGGGCGATGAACTCGGCCGTCACCGCTTGCGCCAGCTGGGCGCTGTGGCCGTCCATGACGGTGCGGGCCTTGACCACCGCTTCCACCAGCGCCGGCGGCAGCACGGCGTAGGCCAGGCGCAGCGAAGGGAACAGCACCTTGGAAAAGGTCCCGAGATAGATCACGCGGCCGTGCCGGTCCAGGCCCTGCATGGCCGGCAGCGGACGGGCATCGTAGCGGAATTCGCTGTCGTAGTCGTCCTCGATGATCCAGCCGCCGTCCCTTTGCGCCTGCTCCAGCAGCGCCAGGCGGCGCGCGAGGCTGAGCGTGGCGCCGGTCGGGTACTGGTGGGAGGGCGTCAGGTAGGTCAGCCGCGCGGCTTGCGACGGCAGGCTCATGCCCTCGGCGTCCACGGGTATCGGCTCCAGCTGCGCGCCCGCGCTGCCGAAGGCGTTGCGCGCGCCGACATAGCCCGGCTCCTCGATGTGCACGGTGTCGCCCGGATCGAGCAGCAGCATGGCCAGCAGCTGCAGCGCCTGTTGCGAACTGGTGAGCACCACCACCTGGTCGCGGTCGCAGCGTACGCCGCGTGACTGCGCCAGGTAGCCGGCGATGGCATCGCGCAGCGGCGCATAGCCTTGCGGGTCGCCGTAGCCCATCAATGCCGCGCCGTGGCGGCGCAGCTGGCGCGCGGTGATCTGGCGCCAGGTCTCGACCGGAAAGGCGCGTAAATCCGGGCTGCCGGCGCAGAAGGCGCGCGGCACGAGCGGATCCTGGCAGCCGCCGGTGGCCACGATGGCCGCGCCGCGGCGCGACAGGGTAGCGCTGGTGTCGATGCCCGTCATCGGCGGCGCCGGCTGCCAGCCGGGGGAGGCGATGGACACGACGGTGCCGTGGCCGACGCGGCGCGTTACGTAACCTTCGGCTTCGAGCTGGGCGTAGGCCGCCTCCGCCGTCACGCGCGAGATCGCCAGGTCGGCCGCCAGCATGCGCGTGGACGGCAGGCGGGCGCCCTGCGCCAGCTCGCCGCGGCGGATCGCGCCGCGCAGGGCCGCGCAGACCCGTTCGCGCAGCGGCAGGCCCGGCTGGTCCTCGCGTTCGAACAGGCTGATCCAGAGGGCGGGAACGATCGGGGAATCCGGCATTGGTCTTATCGATGAATGAAAATTGGCATCCATGATGATGCCATGCTTCGCCTAGAATGAGGACATCGTCAACACAGGAGTCAATCGATGTCCACGCAATCGCTGGTGCTGCAGTTCCCCGCCCCCGAACCCGAACAGAGCGCCGCCTTCATGCAGGCCAAGCTGGCCTATCACACCGATGCCGCCGACCTGGCGGAAGACCTGGTCAATGGCGTCGAAGCCATCGTGGTGATCGATACCCGCAGTCCGGCGCTGTATGCGGCCGGGCACATTCCGGGCGCTGTGAGTTTCCCGCACCGGACCATGGACGAGCAGACGACCGCCTCGCTCGACCGTAGCAAGACCTATGTCGTCTACTGCGACGGTATCGGCTGCAACGGCTCGACCAAGGGCGCGTGGAAGCTGGCGAGGCTGGGTTTCAGGGTGAAGGAGCTGCTGGGAGGGCTGGACTTCTGGAAGCGGGATGGGCATCCGCTGGCGACCGGCATGGAGCCGGGGCGCACGGAGGAAGCCGCCCAGTGCGGCTGCTGAAGACGGTGACGTCGTCCCGGCGAAGGCCGGGACCCAAGTTAGCCTGCGGACCAATAGCATTGTTCGTGGCTGCGCAATGAACTTGGATCCCCGCCTTCGCGGGGACGACGGTTCAAGGCAGCGGGCCACAAAAACAAAAAGGGCCGCATTCACATGCGGCCCTTCGAATTCTGGCTCCCCGACCTGGACTCGAACCAGGGACCTGCGGATTAACAGTCCGTCGCTCTACCGACTGAGCTATCAGGGAAAAGAGGCCGCATTATAACGGGTCGATTCGCGTTTGACCAGTGCTGGGCATAAATAGTGCCCCGCCTGCACACCCGGTGCCCCTTTGTTATAGTCGCACCCGTTCTGGCCCCGCGTGCCAGCCCGCCTCCAAACCAAGACACCCATGACCACGACTCCCCGCACCCTCGGCACCCCGCTCTCCCCTTCCGCCACCAAAGTAATGCTGCTCGGCTCCGGCGAACTCGGCAAGGAGGTGATCATCGCGCTGCAGCGCCTCGGCGTGGAAGTCATCGCCGTCGACCGCTATCCGAACGCGCCCGGCCACCAGGTGGCGCACCGCACCCACGTCATCGACATGACCGACGGCGACGCCCTCGCCGCCCTGATCGCCCAGGAAGGCCCCGACCTGGTGGTGCCGGAAATCGAAGCCATCGCCACCGACAAGCTGGCCGAGCTGGAAGCCGCCGGCGCGATCACCTGCATCCCCACCGCGCGCGCCGCCCAGCTCACCATGAACCGCGAAGGCATCCGCCGCCTCGCCGCCGAAGACCTCGGCCTGCCGACCTCGCCCTACCGCTTCGCCAGCAGCCTGCAAGAACTGGAACAGGCCTGCGCCGCCGTCGGCTTCCCCTGCGTGGTCAAGCCCGTGATGTCTTCCTCGGGCAAGGGCCAGTCCAAGCTCGACGCCCCTAGGGACGTCAAGGCCGCCTGGGACTACGCCGCCAGCGGCGGACGGGTCGACGCGGGCCGCGTGATCGCGGAAGGCTTCATCGATTTCGACTACGAGATCACCCTGCTTACCGTGCGTTCGCTCGCGGCCGATGGACAGGTGCAAACCGGTTTCTGCGAGCCGATCGGCCACAAGCAGGTGCACGGCGACTACGTGGAGTCATGGCAGCCGCACCCGATGCAGCCGCTGGCGCTGGAACGCGCGCGTGACATCGCGGCCAAGGTCACCGCCAACCTGGGCGGCCTGGGCGTGTTCGGCGTCGAGCTCTTCGTCAAAGGCGACATGGTGTGGTTCTCGGAAGTGAGCCCGCGCCCGCACGATACCGGCATGGTCACGATGGCCAGCCAGCTGCAGAGCGAGTTCGAGCTGCACGCGAAAGCCGTGCTCGGCCTGCCGGTGGACACCTCGCTGCGCACACCGGGCGCATCCGCCGTCATCTACGGCCAGCTCGAGCAAGCCGGCATTGCGTTCGAAGGGGTGGCCGATGCGCTGCGCGTGCCGGGTGTGGACATCCGCCTGTTCGGCAAACCGGAATCTTTCGCACGCCGCCGCATGGGCGTGGCGCTGGCCACCGCGGGCGACATCGACACCGCACGCGCACGCGCTCTGGAAGCCGCCTCCAAGGTGAAGCCGGTGCCGGGCAAACGCTGACAAGGACCGCGCCGAAGGCAGCTACTCGTCCGCGGCGCCCTCGTCCCTGCCTTTGGCGCCGATGTTCTTCACGCCGCGCCGCGCCAGGGCCTCCCGCAACAGGAATTCGATTTCGGCGTTCACGCTGCGCAGGTCACGCGCGGCAAGACGCTGCAGCTCGTCCCACAACGCGGGGTCGATCCGTAGCGGGAACGCTTTTTTACCAGGACTGGCCATGCTCGTCGGGACTAGTTATAGAGAGTGCCCGTGTTGACGATCGGCTGGGTTTCCTTGTCCGAACAGAGCACCACGAGCAGGTTGCTGACCATGGCCGCCTTGCGCTCGTCGTCGAGCTCGACGATACCGCGCTCGGACAGGCCCTTCAGCGCCGTTTCCACCATGCTCACGGCGCCGTGCACGATCTTGGCGCGGGCGCTGATGATCGCTTCGGCCTGCTGGCGCCGGAGCATGACCTGGGCGATCTCGGGAGCATACGCCAAATGGGTGAGCTTTGCGTCCAGCACCTGCACACCCGCCGCTTCGAATCGCTCCTGCAACTCGCACTTGAGCGCATCGACGACCGCATCCATGCCAGCGCGCAGCGTGGTCTCCCCTGCGGACAGGTCTTCGCCTTCATCGTAAGCATATTGCGCGGCCAGGTGACGAAGCGCAGCTTCCGCCTGGATCGAGACGTAGCGCTCGAAATCATCGACTTCGAACACCGCCTGGGCGGTGTCGCGGACCCGCCAGACAATGGCCGCGCTGATCTCGACCGGGTTGCCGCGCTTGTCATTGACCTTGAGCGTGGGCGCGTTGAAATTGCGGGCACGCAGGGATAGCCGGCGTTTGACGTACAGGGGGAAGGCCCAGCGCAGGCCTTCGCTGCGGTCGGTGCCGATGTATTTGCCGAACAGGGTCAGGATTGCGCTTTCGTTAGGCTGGAGCATGAACAGGCCGGTAAAGCACAGTGCGGCGCCCAGCCCCATCAACAAGCTGCCCAGGAAGAAGACAGGTCCGGTCGCCTCCACCCCTGTCGTGAAGGCGTACACGGCGCCCAGCGCCAACACGATCCCGACGACAGCTGCCAAGTAGCCATTTGCGGACAAAAAAGCCATTTCACGGCGGGTTTGTATTGAGTTCATGCTGTCTTCCTCTCTGGCGAGTAACATCAAAGTGATATCACTTTAGGATCACCCAAAATTATTGTCAAGCAATTTTGGTAATTCTTCCATGAGCTTGGTCAGATACATCGGTGGTTGACATCAAATCATCTGTAAATGATAATTATTCTCATTATCATTCGTATTAAAAACAAAAAGCTCATGCCTACGCCCGTCATCCCGAAGCGCAGCTTCGTCAGCCTGCTCGTCCTGTCCACCCTCCTCCCCGCTCACGCGCAGGCCATCCCAGGCGATACCGCCCAAGTGGTCGTCACCGCCGCCGGCTACCGCACCACCGGCACCAAGTCGGACCTCAAGCCTCTCGAAGCGCCGATGAGCTACGAGATCTACGACAACGAGCTGCTCAGCGCACGCCAGGCCGACAGCGTCAACGAAGCGCTGCGCTACGTGCCGGGCGTGACGCCGGAAAGCCGCTCGACCGTGACGATCTTCGATCAGTACACGATCCGTGGCTTCGAGAGCTACCGCAACTACTACGACGGCCTGCCCCTGCAGTACGACGGCTTGTGGAACCTGGTGCCGCAGGTGGACGCCTTCGCCACCGAAAGCGTGGAAGTGCTGAAGGGACCGGTGTCGGTGCTGTACGGCTCGGCCCCGCCGGGCGGCATGGTGAACCAGACCGCCAAGCAGCCGCGCTCGAAACAAGAAGCGCAAGTACGCGCACGCATCGGGACCAATGCCTTGCGCGAACTCGCCTTGGACAGCACCGGTCCGCTGTCGCAAGACGTCGACTACCGCGTGATTGCACTGGCGCGCGAGCGTGACGGCCAGCAGGCGACGACCAAAGAGGAACGCCGACTGTTCGCCCCTTCCCTCACCTGGCGCATCAGCCCCTCGACCCGACTGAACCTCAACCTGTATTACCAGGACGATCCGGCCTTGATCCCCTCGACGCCGCTGCCCGCGACCGGCACGCTGCGCGACGCGCCCTACGGCCGCCTGGATGCCGACGCTTTCGCCGGCGACGCCGGCTGGTCAGGCATGGAACGGGAGACGCTACTCTCCGGCTGGAAGTTCGAGCACGCCTTCAACGACACGGTGAGCTTCCTGCAGAACTTCCGCTACACCAAGGCGGACGGCTTCCAGCGCAATTCCTACAACAACGGCCTGCTGGCCGACAACCGCACCCTGCTGCGCTCGGCCTATTTCACCGACGAGGCGATGCACGGCTACGTGGTCGACAACCAGCTCGCCTTCCGCTTCCATACCGGGCCCTGGAGCCACCGCGTGCTGGCCGGCGCTGATTACCAAAAACTGCGCACCAGCGTGCGTTATGGCGACACATTAGGCACCGGCACGCCGTCCATCGACCTGGGCAGCCCGGACCACCAGTTGTTCGACGTGGCCGCCCTGCCCCTCGGCTTCTACACCGAAACACACGGCATCCGCCAGTCGCAGCTCGGCTTCTACCTGCAGGACGAGGCGAAGCTGGGTCCACTGACCCTGCTGGGCGGCCTGCGCCGCGATCGCTACCGCAGCGAGGACGCCAGGCAGTCGACCTACGACGGCTTCCCATCGAGCGGCACGACTTCGATCACCCAGGAGCGTACCAGCGGCCGCATCGCCGCGATCTTCAAGCTCGGGAATGGCCTGGCGCCCTATATCAACTACTCGACCTCCTTCGAGCCAACCTCGGGCGTCGACTCCTTGAGCGGCGCGGCCTTCAAGCCGACCACGGCCAAGCAGATCGAAGGCGGCGTGAAATACCGCTCGCAGGATGGTCGCACCCAGCTCACCGCGGCCGGGTTCGAGATCCGCAAGCAGAACGTGGTCGTGAACACGCCCGACTTCATGCAGTACACGCAAAACGGCGAAGTGCGATCCACCGGCGTCGAGGTGTCGTGGAACCAGGCCCTGAGCGACCACCTGGACTTCACGCTGGGCCTGACCGGGCTCGATATGAAAGTCACGGAGAACGCCTCCGATCCTTCCCTGGTCGGCAAGACGCCGGTGTGGGTGGCCGACAAGCAGGCCTCGCTGTGGCTGAACTACCAGCCGCTGGACGCGCTCGACCTGAGCGCCGGCGTGCGCTACGTGGGCGAGAGCCAGGTGGATGCGGCCAATACCGGCACCGTGCCAAGCCACACCGTGTTCGATGCGGCGGCCATGCTTCGTCTCAACAAGACCTGGCGCCTGGGCCTCACCGCCAGCAACCTGGGCGACAAGCGCTACGTCGGCGCCTGCCACAGCGCCCAGAACTGCTGGATGGGTGCGGAGCGCAGCGTCGAGCTGACCCTGCACGCCGCGTTCTGAGCGGGAGAACAGCATGAGCTTCCGCGCCTGGTACACCGTGCACAAATGGACCAGCCTGATCTCGACCTTGTTCCTGCTGATGCTGTGCCTGACGGGGCTGCCGCTGATCTTCTCGCACGAGATCAGCCACCTGCTGGGCACCAGCGCCGATGCGCCGCAGCTGGAGGCCGGACACACCGGCCGCGCCAGCATCGACGCCATCGTCGCCGATGCCCAGGCCCGGCGCCCGCAGGACGTGCCGCAGTTCCTGGTGGCCGAGGCGGACGAGCCGGACCTGCTCTACGTGCGCATGGCGGACCGCATCGATTCGCCTGGCCTGACGGCCTTCTACACCTACGATGCGCGCACCGGGGAGTTCCTGAACGAATACCCGCTCGGCAAAGGCTTCATGGACGTGATGCTGCGCCTGCATGTCGACATGTACATGGGCATCGGCGGGACCCTGTTCCTGGGCTTGATGGGAGTGCTGCTGGCGGCGTCCATCGTGTCCGGCATTTATGTGTACGGGCCATACATGAAGAAGCTGCGCTTCGGCAGCATCCGGCGCGACCGCGCCACGCGGCTCAAATGGCTCGATCAGCACAACCTGCTGGGCATGGTGACCCTGGTGTGGCTGCTGGTGGTGGGCGTGACCGGAACGATCAATGCGCTCAACCAGCCGATCTTCGCGGCCTGGCAGGCGAGCGAGCTGAAGGCGCTGGCGGAACCGTTCCGCGGGCAGCCTGCGGTGACAGGCAAGGTGTCCGCCGATGCGGCGGTGAAGGCGGCGCTGGAGGCTGCGCCGGGCAAGACGCTGAGCTTCATGGCCTATCCCGGCAATGATTTCGCGACCCCGCAGCACTTCATGGCCTTCATGCAGGGGAGTACGCCGCTCACCGCCAAACTGCTGTCGATCGTGATGATCGATGCCCGCACTGGCACGGTAGTGACGACGGGAGAGATGCCGTGGTATGTGTCGACCCTGATGCTGTCGCAGCCGCTGCACTTCGGGGATTATGGCGGGGTGGCGCTCAAGCTGCTGTGGCTGGGACTGGATCTGCTGAGCATCTGGGTGCTGTGGAGCGGGCTGGTGCTATGGTGGAAGCGGAGGAAGGTGACGGCGGAGCAGAAGCAGGCTGCGTTGCAAGGTCTGCCCGAGCAGGCCATCAGCTAACCCGAAGTCACCACCCTTTACTCATTCCACACCTCTACCAACGTCATCCCGGCGAAGGCCGGGATCCAAGTTTGCACGCAGCCTAATAACGTGTTCCCGGCTGCGCAAAGGACTTGGATTCCGGCCTCCGCCGGAATGACGTTGATGTATTTTCGGGGTGGTTCGTTGAAACCTGTGTCGGTAACGCCGCAAACGCAAAAAGGGCCGCATTCACATGCGGCCCTTCGAATTCTGGCTCCCCGACCTGGACTCGAACCAGGGACCTGCGGATTAACAGTCCGTCGCTCTACCGACTGAGCTATCAGGGAAAGGAGGCCGCATTATACCTGCTTCTTCCGTTTTGGCAAATGCTGCGATAACAAAAGGAAATCAGCCCTGCACCGCATTCCTCGAACGCGTCACCAGCCGCTTCAAGGCCTCGAGCACGACTTGCGGTTCCGACATCTGCGGGAAATGCCCGCTGCCCTCGGCCACGATCCGCTCGCCCAGCGGCGACAAGGCGGCCAGCCCCAGCTGAGTGCGCTCGCGCTCGCGCACCGCTGCTTCCGGCATGATCCAGCGCGGCAGGCGCTTGCCGCCCGACACTACCATCACCGGCACGGGAGGAAACGCAGGCGCTTCGAGAATGTCTTTCACCGTCTCCGCTTCATTGCGGATCTCATCATTGACATCGCGCGGCGACAGCCGGTCCAGGAAGCCCACAAAGGCACGCTGCAGGCGCGATTGATGCCGCTTCATGTTTGTCACGTCCTCCGGCGCCGTCGCCTCCAGGAACAGCACGCCGCAGACCTCATCCGCAAACTCGCGCGCGAACAGATTGGCGTGCAATCCGCCGAACGAATGTCCGACCACCACGAAGGGCGGCTTCACGTTGCCCGCCAGCAGCAGCTGGCGCAGCTGGGCCACCACGGTCTCGCCATACTGCGGCTCGCGCGGCTTGGCGCTGCCGCCCACGCCGGGACGGTCGTAGGCGAACACGGTGCCCAGCTGCTCGATCTCGGGATACAGCTTATGCCAGGAATCCAGCGGCCCGCCCGCCCCGGCCAGGAGAACGATCGAAGGACTACCCTGCCCCGACTTGGAAAACCGGAAGACCTGCTTGTCGATCAGCGTGGCATGGCTCTTCGGCAAATGTTTCACTCAGCTATTCCTTATTCTCAACGACGCGCCTAGGCTACGATCAACGCGACGACGGCGCAACCCGATTCCGATGCATACCGAACTCGGAAAATAAAAAGACCGTATCGCAGATACGGCCCTGTGCCAGTTCGCGCCAGCGAGAATCATGCCGCACCCTCCTCACGCTGTATCCAACGCCTCAGGTCGGCAACGATAAACCATGCTCCGCGAACGACGATCTTGTCGGGATATTCCCTGACCCTGACATTGCTCTCATCCCACCTCAGGCAGCGCGGCCCCCTTTGCCTGTAGACGATCACATCGCCAGTACTCGACAGCTCCATGTAACCGAGATACTGGAGCCGGCTTGCCAATAGGCCGGTGAGGCGCTCCGGCCTGCGCAGGACATGAAACTCGGCGGGAATGCTCATTGCGACCGAGATCAGCGCACCGCAGCTCACACCCATCAGCGCCACGCCGATCGGCAGCATGTGGGATGCGAAAAACCGGGTGGCGAAGCAGACCAGCCATACCGTGCCGACAACAATCAAGATCCACGATTGCAGTTGCCGGTACGACTGGAACAGCAGCAGGTTTCGCCAAAGGGGAAGCGGGAATCCAAGCCTGGAAACCACCCCACATTGTCTCGAATTCGTCATCGCCATTCCTTCCAGAACAACCGCACAGCGCCATGCGGATGCAAGCATCCTAGCCGGACGATGGAGGCAGACGTTGCCCAATCGCATCGAAGCGTATTGAGCTGAGAAAAAATGGGATAGAGGAAATGAAAACGGGAGCTCATATCGCTATGAGCTCCCGTATCAGAATTCTGGCTCCCCGACCTGGACTCGAACCAGGGACCTGCGGATTAACAGTCCGTCGCTCTACCGACTGAGCTATCAGGGAATAGGTAATGCATTATAGGGGTCCCGGATCAGGTCTGTCAAACTCGCGCCTGTTTCCGAAACCACATTTACTGCTCTCCAGAACCAAACAGCAGTTCCAGAGAGCCGAGATTTTAGAGAACTTTGGCGACTGCGTCAACGACGCGATCGATGTTCTTCGAATTCAGCGCGGCGACGCAGATACGGCCGGTGTCCACCGCGTAGATCGACTGCTCGCGCAGCTTGCCGACCTGCTCTTTCGTCAAGCCCGAGTACGAGAACATGCCGACCTGGTGGCGCACGAATTCGAAATCGTGGCCCGGCGCCTTGGCCTTGAGCTTCTCGACCATGGCGCCGCGCATTTCACGGATGCGCACGCGCATCGCGCCCAGCTCGTCTTCCCACAACTGGCGCAGTTCAGGGTTCGACAGCACGGTGGCGACCACCTTGCCGCCGTGGGTCGGCGGATTCGAGTAGTTGGTGCGCACCACGCGTTTAACTTGCGACATCACGCGCGCGGCTTCCTCGGCGCTGGTGGCGACGATCGACAGCGCGCCGACGCGCTCGCCGTACAGCGAGAAGGACTTCGAGAACGAGTTCGACACCAGCAGCGGCATGCCGGTGGCGGCGAAGCGGCGCACCACGGCGCCGTCTTCGGCGATGCCGTTGGCGAAGCCCTGGTAAGCCATGTCCAGGAACGGCACCAGGCCGTTCTCGCGCACGACGTCGATCACCTGGCCCCACTGGTCCTGGTCCAGGTCGGCGCCGGTCGGGTTGTGGCAGCAGGCGTGCAGGACCACGATCGAACCCTTCGGCATGGCCTTGAGGGCTTCCAGCATGCCGGCGAAGTTCACGCCGCGGGTGCTCGGATCGTAGTAGGTATAGTTATTGACGGCAAAGCCGGCGCTCTCGAACAGCGCGCGGTGGTTTTCCCAGCTCGGGTCGCTGATGTAGACGTCCGCGCCCGGCACGAAACGCTTGAGGAAGTCGGCGCCGATCTTGAGCGCGCCGGTGCCGCCCAGGGCCTGCACGGTGATCGCGCGCTTCTCTTGAATTACGGCGCTGTCGGCCCCAAATACCAGCTCTTGCACGGCCTTGTCGTACGCCGCCAGACCGTCGATCGGGAGGTAGGTGCGCGGGGCCGGCTGTTCCATCAGCTTCGCTTCCGCCTTTTGCACGCACTGCAGCAAAGGCACCTTGCCATTATCGTCATAGTACACGCCCACGCCGAGGTTGATTTTCTCGGGGTTGGTGTCGGCATTGAATGCTTCGGTGATACCCAGGATCGGGTCGCGCGGGGCCATTTCAATGGCGCCGAAGAGGCTGGCAGAGGCGGTGGAAGTCATCGTGATAAACTGAATTTGTCGGCTGTTCGCAGCGGTTGTATAGACAGCGGCACTCGTGCTGCAGTGCCGCAAGCGGACTCCCATTCTAGCAAAGGTCTGAAAGTATGGCTGATCTATCCATCGCAACATCTCCCGAACCGGCCGTCATCACCTATCCCGGATCGCCATTCAAGCTGCACCAGCCCTTCCCGCCGGCGGGCGACCAGCCGACCGCGATCGAGGGTCTGGTCGAAGGCATCAACGATGGCCTGATGTACCAGACGCTGCTTGGCGTAACCGGTTCCGGCAAGACCTACACGATGGCCAACGTGATTGCCCAGGCGGGCCGTCCGGCGATCGTGTTCGCACCGAACAAAACCCTGGCGGCCCAGCTGTATGCGGAGTTCCGCGAATTCTTCCCGCAAAACGCGGTCGAGTATTTCGTCTCCTACTACGACTACTACCAGCCGGAAGCCTACGTGCCGCAGCGCGACCTGTTCATCGAAAAGGACTCGTCGATCAACGAGCACATCGAGCAGATGCGCCTGTCGTGCACCAAGTCGCTGATGGAGCGGCGCGACGTGGTCATCGTGGCCACGGTGTCGGCGATCTACGGTATCGGTAATCCGAACGAATACCACAAGATGATCCTGACCCTGCGCCACAAGGACAAGGTGGCGCAGCGCGACATCATCGCGCGCCTGATCCAGATGCAGTACACGCGCAACGAGATGGACTTCGCGCGCGGCTCCTTCCGCGTGCGCGGCGACACCATCGACATCTTCCCGGCGGAACACGCCGAGCTCGCGATCCGCGTCGAGATGTTCGACGACGAAATCGAATCGCTGCAGCTGTTCGACCCGCTTACGGGCCGCGTGCGCCAGAAGATCCCGCGCTTCACCGTCTACCCGGGCTCGCACTACGTCACGCCGCGCAGCACCGTGATCCGCGCGGTCGAATCGATCAAGGCCGAGCTGCGCGACCGCCTCGAATACTTCCGCAAGGAGAACAAGCTGATCGAGGAACAGCGCCTCGAACAGCGCACCCGTTTCGACCTCGAGATGCTGGCCGAAATCGGCTTCACGAAAGGCATCGAGAACTACTCGCGCCACCTGTCCGGCGCGATGCCGGGCGAGCCGCCGCCGACCCTGATCGACTACCTGCCCAAGGACGCGCTGATGTTCATGGACGAGTCGCACGTGATGATCGGTCAGCTCAACGCGATGTACAACGGCGACCGTTCGCGCAAGACCAACCTGGTCGACTACGGCTTCCGTTTGCCGTCCGCGCTGGACAACCGGCCGCTGAAATTCACCGAGTTCGAAGGCAAGATGCGCCAGACGATTTTCGTCTCCGCGACGCCCGCCGATTATGAGAAGGAAAAGGCCGACAACGTGGTCGAGCAGGTGGTGCGTCCGACCGGCCTGGTGGACCCGAAGGTGATCGTCAAGCCTGCCCTGTCGCAGGTGGACGACCTGATGAGCGAGATCAACGACCGCATCGCCAAGGACGAGCGCGTGCTGGTGACCACGCTGACCAAGCGCATGGCCGAGCAGCTCACGGAATACCTGGGCGACCACGGCATCAAGGTGCGCTACCTGCACAGCGACATCGAGACGGTGGAGCGCGTGGAGATCCTGCGCGACCTGCGCCTTGGCACCTTCGACGTGGTGGTCGGCATCAACCTGCTGCGCGAGGGCCTGGACTTGCCGGAAGTGTCGCTGGTGGCGGTGCTGGACGCGGACAAGGAAGGCTTCCTGCGTTCCGAGCGTTCGCTGATCCAGACCATCGGCCGCGCGGCGCGTAACCTGAACGGCGTGGCGATCCTGTATGCGGACCAGATCACCGATTCGATGAAGCGCGCGATCGACGAAACCGAGCGCCGCCGCGCCAAGCAGATCGCGTTCAACGAGGCGAACGGCATCACGCCGAAAGGGGTGCAGAAAAAGATCAAGGAAATGATCGACGGCGTGTACAGCAACGCCGCGCAGAAGGCCATGGTCGAGGGCATCCACGAGGACGCGGCGACGGCCAAGGTCGAGTCGATGAGCGAGAAGCAGATCAGCAAGGAGATCAAGCGCCTCGAGAAGCTCATGGTGGACCACGCCAAGAACCTCGAGTTCGAGAAGGCGGCGCAGGTGCGGGATCAGCTGCATGTGCTCAAGCAGCAGGCGTTTGGTGCGCCGGGGGCGGATAATGTGGTGTCGATGTTGGGCAAGTAAGCAGGCCGGCAACGCGTCGGCTCACCCGCTCCCTTGACACGTCATCCCCGCGAAGGCGGGGACCCAAGTTTGCTTGTAGACCGATAGCGTATTTCCCGGCTGCGCAACTGACTTGGGTCCCCGCCTTCGCGGGGATGACGTTTACAGGTAGCGGGCCACGATGAATGTCGCTTCACTTCGACGGCCTGTCGAACATCCTCGGATCGAAACTGAACGACCGCACAATACTCAGCTCCACCCGCTCATACGCCGGATGCTCCGGATTGATCACCAGATTCCACCCTTCCCTGACGATCACCGACGGCACCCGCATGTAGAGGTACTCGCAATCCTTCAGGAAGTTGGTCCCGAAGCTCGCCGCACTCCCCGCGTCTTCGATATCGTCCCAGCCATTCGGCAGCCGCTCCGCCGGCATATCCACACCTAACTCAAGATCATCCGGCACATCCACCGCCACCAGCACCAGGTCCGGCTCGTCGCCCTCGCTGTGCACGAACTTCTCCAGCACCGCCAGCTCCGCTGTCATCGCGCTGTAGAGCGCCGCGCAGCCCTCTTCGTGCCAGTGCCCTCCACTCTTCCTGGCGCCCTCGCACGAGCGGTCGAGCGCCGCGCCCTCGTTGGCAATTCTCCAGGTTCTCATGGGACCAGTTCCTGTCGTGTTATCGCTGTTAAAACCAGCATACAGCGCAGGCCCTGCCCCGCCGCGCACGGATGGCGCGGACAGGTCTAGCCGCGCCGCGCCTTCACCTCGGCCAGCAGTTCGAGCAGCCGCGCCAGGTCGGCCGGCTTGACCATGTGGTAATCGAAGCCCGCCTCCTGCGCGCGCTTCTGGTCCTCTGGCTGGCCGTAGCCGGTCAGCGCGATCAGCACCGTGCCCGCCGTCCCGGGCGCGGCGCGCAGCTGGCGCGCCAGCTCGTGGCCGTCGATGTCGGGCAGGCCGATGTCGAGCAAGGTCACCTGCGGATGCTCCCTGGCGGCCCGCGCCAGCGCGCCCTTGCCGTCATATTCGATGCTCACGTGGTGGCCGTTCATCTCCAGCAGGGTCGCCAGCATCTGCGCCGCGTCGACGTTGTCGTCCACGACCAGCACGCGCAGGCCGCTGTCCGTATCCAGCGGAGCCGGCGCGGGCGCCGCCTCGAGCATGGCCGGCGTGGCCAGCAGCGGCAAGTGCACGACGAATTCGCTGCCGCGGCCAGCCCCCTTGCTGTGCGCCTCGACCCGGCCGCCGTGCAGCACCACCAGGCTCTTGACCAGCGCCAGGCCGATGCCCAGGCCGCCCTGCGAACGATCCGGCGTGCGCTCGGCCTGGATGAACAGGTCGAAGATGTAGGGCAGCACCTGCGGCTCGATGCCTTGGCCGTTATCGCACACCGCGATCGTCACGCCCTCGGCATCGCGGCGCACCCGCAGCACGATCAGGCCGCCCGGCGGCGTGTACTTGGCGGCGTTGTTGAGGATGTTCGAGAGCACCTGGATCAGGCGCGTGCGGTCGCCCGCGACGTGCAGCGGCTCGCTCGCGATCTCGGTGCGCAGCTCGTGGCGGCGCGCGTCGATCAGCGGCCGCACCTGCTCCACCGCTTCGGCCACGACCTCGATCAGGTCCAGGTCTTCCTTCTCGATCGTCACCAGGCCGCGCGTCACGCGCGATACGTCAAGCAGGTCGTTCACCAGGTCCGTCATGTGCTCGGCCTGGCGCGCGATGATATTGCTGGCGTTACGGATGCCCTGCGCATCCAGCTGCCCGCTTTGCAGCAGCTGGGCCGCCGTGGTGATCGGCGCCAGCGGATTGCGCAGCTCGTGCGCCAGCATGGCCAGGAACTGGTCCTTCTGGCTGTTGGCCGCGCGCAGCTCGTCCTCCACGTGCTTGCGCGCCGTGACGTCGCTGCCTTCGACGAAGATGCCGGCCACCTCGCCCTTGTGGTCGCGGAAGGGCTGGTACACGAAATCGATGAAGCGCTCCTCGAGCGGCGCGTTGGGCTCACGCTGGATTCGCAGGGACACGTCGTGCCCGACGAAGGGCTGCCCTGAGTCGTAGACCTGGTCGAGCAGCTCGAAGAAGCCCTGCCCCGCCACTTCCGGCAGCGCTTCGCGCGCCGGTTTGCCGACCAGCTCGCGCTGGCCGATCAGCTCAAGGTAGGAATGGTTGGTCAGCTCGAACACATGGTTTGGCCCGCGCAGCACGGCGATGATGCCCGGCGCCTGTTCGAACAGCGCCATCAGGCGCTGGTTCTCTTCCTCGCGGTAGCGCTCGGCCAGTACTTCGGCGGTCGCCTCCACGCAGGCGCAGTACATGCCGGCCACGGTCCCGCTCTCGTCGCGCACCGGGGAGTACGAAAACGTGAACCAGGTGTCTTCGTCGTAGCCGTGGCGATGCATGCGCAACGGCAGCCGGTCCATGTAGGTGGCCTCGCCGCGCAGCGCACGCACGATCAGCGGATGGATGTCGTCCCAGATCTCGGCCCAGATGTCGTGGAAGCGCGCGCCCAGCGCGTCCGGGTGCTTCTCGCCCAGGATCGGCACGTAGGAATCGTTGTACAGGAATCCGAGCTCCGGTCCCCAGGCGACGAACATGGGGAACTTGGAGTTGAGCATGAGCCCGACGACGGTCCGCAAGGCCTGCGGCCAGGTGCGCGGATGCCCCAATGGCGAACTGGACCAGTCGTGGGAGCGCATCATGGCGCCCATCATGCCGCCGCCGCTCAGGAAGGGCAGCCATTCGGAAGGGATCGCGTGTTCCTGTTTCATTGTTGTGATATCAGGGTGGAGACGCGTCACCGCGCCGGCCTCAGTGTGCCAGATTTGTCCGACACCCTTCCGCACGGCTGGAAGGCCACGTTGGATTACAGCGTCTTGACGAACTCGCGGATACCGCCCAGCAGCATCTCGATCGACATCGCGGTCAGGATCAGGCCCATCAGGCGTTCGAAGGCCGTCATCACCTGCGGTCCCAGCTTCTGCTGCAGGCGCTCGGCGCTCAGGAACACGGCCAGCCATACGATCCCGACAGCCGCCAGGGCAGCGACGTGCACCATGGTCTCGGAGAAGCTGGTCGAGCTGAACAGCAGCACGGTGGCCAGGGCCGACGGACCGGCCAGCGCCGGAATCGCCAGCGGCACGATGAAGGGCTCGCCATGCTCGCTGCGGCCCAGCACGCCGTCCGGATGCGGGAAGATCATGCGGATCGCGATCATCAGCAGGATGACGGCGCCGCCGATGCGCAGGGAGACCGGGCTCAGGTGCAGCGCTTCCAGGAAATGCTGGCCGAAGAACATGAAGACCAGCAGCAGCAGGAAGGCGATCGCGCATTCGCGCACCACGATGCGCGGGCGGCGCTGCGGGGCCACGTCCTTGAGCGCGGCGGCGAAGAGCGGGACGTTGCCGAAGGGATCGGTGACGAGGATCAGCAGGATGAAGGTCTGGAAGAAGCTTTGGGTCATGGGTTTCTTATTGTTGGCGTGGCCGATGGGGCTGTGTTGCAATCTTAACCGATATACATCCGACCAGCCCGAACCGTGCGGAAATAAACGATCCCCTAGAGAAAGGCGCAAAAAAAAAGCGGGAAAGGCTCGCGCCCTTCCCGCTCTTCGCCAGACGCCATGCGTCTTGCGCGATTACTTCTCGAACTTCTTCAACCACGCCGCCAGCTGGTGCGGACGCAGACCGTCGTAGTCTTCGAACGGCTGGTGGATCCACGGGTTGTGCGGCAGGTCTTCCAGGTGATAGTCCGGCTTGAAGCTTGACGTGCCCTTGACCCAGATGACGGCCGACTTCACTTCGGTGACGTCCGGGTAGTTGGTCTGCAGGTGCTCGCGCACGCGCTGCAGGGTCACGCCGGAATCGGCCAGGTCATCGACCAGCAGGATGCGGCCTGCCAGCGGGCCCTTGGTCATCGTCATGTACTTGGCGATGTCCAGGTTGCCCTGCTTGGTGCCGGCTTCTTCGCGGTAGGAGCTGGTCGACAGGATCGCCAGCGGCACGTCGAAGATGCGCGAGATGACGTCGCCCGGGCGCACGCCGCCGCGCGCCAGGCACAGCACCATGTCGAACTTCCAGTTCGATTCATACACTTGCAGCGCAAGGCGCTCGACCAGGCGGTTGTACTCGTCCCAGGATACCCAGAGGTCCTTGTCGGTCGATGCAGGGGTGTTCATTTCAGGCTATTCCTATTTTTATATTGAATCAGGCCGCGAACGGATGGCGCAGCACGATGGTTTCTTCGCGGTCCGGGCCGGTCGACACCATGTCGATCGGGATGCCGACCAGTTCTTCGATGCGCTTGATGTAAGCGCGGGCATTCGCCGGCAGGTCTTCCATCGACTTGGCGCCGACGGTGGTCTCCTTCCAGCCCGGCATTTCTTCGTACACCGGCACGCAGCGGGCGGCTTCTTCGGCGCCGACCGGGAAGATGTCGACCGAGCGGCCGTCGATCGTGTAGCCGGTGCACAGCTTGAGCGACTCCAGGCCGTCCAGCACGTCCAGCTTGGTCAGGCACATGCCCGACACGCCGTTGATCTGGACCGAGCGGCGCAGCAGCGCGGCGTCGAACCAGCCGCAGCGGCGCGCACGGCCGGTGACGGTGCCGAACTCGTGGCCCACGCGCGAGAGGTGCTCGCCGACACCCTGGTCGGTCGGCAGCTCGGCCGGGAACGGCCCCGAACCCACGCGGGTGGTGTAGGCCTTGGTGATGCCCATGATGTAGTGCAGCATGCCCGGGCCCACGCCGGCGCCTGCGGCGGCGTTACCCGCCACGCAGTTCGACGAGGTGACGAACGGGTAGGTGCCGTGGTCGACGTCCAGCAGCGAACCCTGGGCGCCTTCGAACAGCAGGCTGCCGCCGGCCTTGTGCGCGGCGTGCAGGAGCGAGGACACGTCGCCGACCATCGGACGCAGGCGCTCTACCTGTGCCATCGCGTCGTCGTAGGTCTGCTGGAAGTCGATCGCCTCGCCGCCCAGGTAGTTCACCAGGACGAAGTTGTGGTATTCGAGGTTTTCCTTCAGCTTCTCGGCGAAACGCTCCGGGTTGAGCATGTCGGCGATGCGGATCGCGCGGCGCGCCACCTTGTCTTCGTAGGCCGGGCCGATGCCCTTGCCGGTGGTGCCGATCTTGTTCTCGCCGCGCTTGGCTTCGCGCGCCTTGTCGATGGCGACGTGGTAAGGCAGGATGACCGGGCAGGCTTCCGAGATCTTCAGGCGCGACACGACTTCGACGCCGGCAGCGGCCAGCTTGTCGATTTCGCGCAGGACGTCCGGCACCGAGACGACGACGCCGTTGCCGATGTAGCAGGCCACGCCTTCGCGCATGATGCCCGAGGGGATCAGCTGCAGCGCGGTTTTCTGGCCCTTGATCACCAGGGTGTGACCAGCGTTATGGCCGCCCTGGAAGCGCACCACGCCGGCGGCGTGGTCGGTCAGCCAGTCGACGATCTTACCCTTGCCTTCGTCGCCCCACTGGGTGCCGATGACGACGACGTTCTTTGCCACGTTAGTATTTGACATCACTTAACCTAAGTTTTTGAGAATCCAATTTCCGTTTTCGAGGACGAGCACGCGGTCGCACTCGAACTCGTCCTGAACATTCTCGTGACCAGGCATGCTCTGGATCACGACTTCGCCTGCCTTGCGCAGGTCAGCGATTTTTTCCCGCAGTTCCGGGGCGTTGCCCCATGGCGCGCGGATGGAATGCTTGCGCGAAGCTAGCGGCAGCAGGCGGGCCAGCTCGCGCAGGTCGAGCGAGAAGCCGGTTGCCGGGCGGGCGCGGCCGAAGGCCTCGCCCACGTGGTCGTAGCGGCCGCCGCGCGCCACCGCGTTCGGCAGGCCGGGCACGTAGAGCGCGAACATGGCGCCGCTTTCGTATTGGTAGCCGCGCAGGTCGGCCAGGTCGATCGCCACGTCGGCGCGGCCGATAGCGGAACCCGCCAGCGCGGCCAGCTCGGCCAGCGCACGGGTGATGCCTGGTAGCTGCGGCAGGACTTCCCTGGCCGTGGCCAAGACGTCGATGTCGCCGTACAGCTGCGGCAGGGCCAGCAGGGCCTGGCGGGTTTGCGGGTAGTAGTTCTTCGAGATCTCATCCAGGCTGGCCGCATCCTTGGCGCGCAGCAGGCAGTAGATCTGGCTTTCGTCGCGGCGCGCGGCCGGGTCTTCGCTCAGGAGGGCGCGCAGCACGCCGACGTGCGACAGGTCGAGGCGCACGTCGGTGAAACCGGCCAGGGCCAGCGAGCCGAGGGCCAGTTCCTGGATCTCGGCGTCGGCTTCGAGGCCGGCGTGGCCGTAGATCTCGGCGCCGATCTGCACCGGCTCGCGGGTGGCGTGCAGGCCCGACGGGCGGGTATGCAGCACCGAACCGGCGTAGCACAGGCGGGTGACGGAATCGCGGTTCAGCAGGTGGGCGTCGATGCGGGCGACCTGGGTGGTCATGTCGGCGCGCAGGCCGAGCAGGCGGCCGGACATCGGGTCGACGACCTTGAAGGTCTTCAGGTCGGTGTCTTCGCCGGCGCCGGCCAGCAGCGAGTCGGTGTACTCGAGCAGCGGCGGCATCACCAGCTCGTAACCGTAGAGCCGGAAGTTGTCCAGCATCAGGCGGCGCAGTTCCTCGATCTTGCGCGCTTCGGACGGCAAGACATCGGCAATATTCTCAGGCAATAGCCAGTTCGGCATGGGCAACAGCGGTTGGATGTTGGATTTTAAAGAGAGCAACAGCGTCGTGGCAACGTGGAAACAGCAGACGTGTCGACGCGCGGCGCGAGCGCCGAATCGGCAATTTTAACCGAAAACGCGGGTTAACTGGCGGGGAATGCTTGTTTGGCAGCAGGTGGGTTGGCAAATTGCCACTATAGACAAGTGGAAATTAGGGGTATTGAGGATGGAGTTTGCGTTAGTGGCTGCGGAACGAACTTGGGTTCCGGCCTTCGCCGGAACCCAAATGTTCGTGAACCGCCGCCCCGCCCGCCCCTGCCCTAGCAGGAGCGGCCAGAACAAACCATCACTTCCCGCCCGGCTGCTTGAAGTACTTGAAGAACTCCGAGTTCGGATCCATCACCAGCACGTCGTTGCGATCCTTGAAGCTGGCGCGATACGCCTCCAGCGAGCGATAGAACTTCGCGAACTCCGGATTCTTGCCAAACGCATCCGCATAAATCGCGGTCGCCTTCGCATCGCCGTCACCCTTGATCTTCTCCGCCTCGCGGAAGGCCTCGGCGATGATCACGGTACGCTGGCGGTCCGCATCCGCGCGGATCTGCTCGGACTCGGCGGCGCCGGTCGAGCGCAGCTCGTTGGCCACCCGCACGCGCTCGGCGCGCATGCGCTCGTACACGGAGTTGTTGATCTGCTCGATGTAGTCCACGCGCTTCAGGCGCACGTCGACGATGCCGACGCCGATCTCCTTGGCTTCGGCCACCACCTTCTGCTGCACCGCCGCCATCACGGCGCCGCGCTCGCCCGAGATCACTTCGCGCACGGTGCGCTTGGTGATCTCGTCGTTCAGGGCCGCCTTGATGATCTGCGACATGCGGTCGCGGGCGCGGCTTTCGTCGCCGGTGAAGCTGATGTAGTACAGGCGCGGGTCGACGATGCGCCACTTGACGAAGGCATCCACCAGGATGTTCTTCTTCTCGGCCGTGATGAAGCGGTCGGCGTCAGGCGTATCGAGCGTCAGGATGCGCTTGTCCAGGTAGATCACATTCTGGAACGGCGGCGGCAGCTTGAAGTGCAGGCCCGGCTCGGTGATCACGTCGCGCACCTGGCCCAGGGCGAAGACGATGGCGAAACGGCGCTGGTCGACCACGAACACCGTGGACGACAGCAGCATCAGGGCAATAAAGCCCGCCACGAAAAGGGTTACGAGGCGGTTCATTAACGGCTCTCCCGGTCACGTGAGGAATCGCGGCTGCGCTCGTCGCGCTGGCGTGCCGAGTCCATGGCTTGGGTCACTTCCGGCGTCGGCTGCTGCGGCTGCTGCATCTGCACCGGGCCGGACTTGCCGCCCACGGCGGCGTCGTTGACGGCGCTCTGCGCCAGCAGCTTGTCCAGCGGCAGGTAGATCATGCCGTTGTTGTTGCGCGTGTCGACCATGACCTTGGTGGTATTGGTGAAGATCTGCTGCATGGTGTCGATGTACATGCGGTCGCGGGTCACGCCCGGCGCCTTGCCGTAGGCGGCCACCACCTGGTTGAAGCGCGAGGCGTTACCGGTCGCGTTTTCCACCACCATCGAGCGGTAGGCTTCGGCGTCCTGCTGCAGGCGGAAGGCCTGGCCGCGCGCCTGCGGGATCACCTGGTTGGCATAGGCCTCGCCTTCGTTGCGGGCGCGGGCGCGGTCCTGGCCGGCGCGCACGGCGTCGTCGAAGGCGCTCTGCACCTGCTCCGGCGGCTGCACCGCCTGCATGGTCACGTTGGTGATCAAGGCGCCCAGGGCGTAGCGGTCCACCATCTTCTGCATCATCTGGTGCACGTCGACGGCAACCTTCTCGCGGCCCTCGTACAGGACGAAGTCCATCTTGTTCTTGCCGACCACTTCGCGGATGGCCGTCTCGGCCACCTGGCGCACGGTGTCGTCCTGGTCGCGGTTGTTGTACAGCCACGAGACCGGGTCCTTCAGCGTGTACTGCACCGCGAACTGGATGTCGATGATGTTCTCGTCGTCGGTCAGCATCAGCGCTTCTTGCGGCTGCTTGTTGCGCACGTTGGCGCGGTAGCCGATCTCGGCGGTGCGGATCTGCGAGACGTTCACGGTCTCGTGCGCCTGGAACGGATACGGCCAGCGCCAGTTGAAGCCCGGCGTGGTGGTGTGGCTCAGCTTGCCGAAGGTGGTGACCACGCCGGTCTGGCCTTCCTGCACGATGAAGGCGCCGCTGGCCAGCCAGATCAGGCCGACGATCACGGCGACCACGCCGAAGGTCACGCTGGCGCCGCGCATGTCGCCGCGGCCGGGCGCGCCGTTGTCGCCGCCGCCATTGCCGCGGTTACCGAACATGCGGTTCAGGCGGGCGTTGAAGTCGCGCCAGAGTTGATCGAGGTCGGGCGGTCCCTCGCCCGGACGGCGGCCCTCCTGGGCCTTGCGGTCGTCGTCGGGATTGCGGCCCCAACGCGGATCGTTCAGCGACATTTTGATGCCGAAACGTTTTAGTAAAGAAACAAGCATAGGCTAGTGTGGCCCGTGATGGGTGGAAGTTGGCATATTGTCGGCAGGACCGCCCAGGGGACCGCCCACCGACGGTTCTCCCTGTGCGAAATTCAGTACGGAGTCCTGCGCTTCGTTTTGTTGCTGCCCGGGTTCGGCCAGCGCCGCCTCGACGATGGCGTCGCGCAGCAGGTCGAGCCCTGCGCCCGTATGGGCGCTGATGAAAACGCGGCTGATCTTATCATATTCATCACGCTCGACCCCAGGTTCCAGCCCGGCCGCGTCGATCTTGTTCCAGACCAGGATCTGGGGAACGTGATCGGCGCCGATCTCGCGCAGCACCTCGTTGACCTGCTCGATCTGCTCCATGCGCACCGGCGAATTGCCGTCGACCACGTGCAGCAGCAGGTCGGCATGGATGGTTTCTTCCAGGGTGGCGCGGAATGCGGCCACCAGCTGGTGCGGCAGTTCGCGCACGAAACCGACGGTGTCGGAGATGACCACGCTGCCCACCTCGTCGCCGAGGTAGAGGCGGCGGCTGGTGGTGTCCAGGGTCGCGAACAGCTGGTTCGCGACGTAGACGCCGGCCTTGGTGAGGGTGTTGAACAGCGTCGACTTGCCGGCGTTGGTATAGCCGACCAGCGACACCGAGAAGGTCTGGTTGCGCCCGCGTGCGCGGCGCTGAGTCTCGTGCTGCTTGCGCAGCTTGGTCAGGCGGGTGCGCAGCATCTTGACGCGTTCGCCGATCAGGCGGCGGTCGGTCTCGAGCTGGGTTTCACCCGGGCCGCGCAGGCCGATACCGCCCTTCTGGCGCTCCAGGTGGGTCCAGCCGCGGATCAGGCGCGTAGCCAGGTGCTGCAGCTGGGCCAGTTCCACCTGCAGCTTGCCCTCGTGGCTCTTGGCGCGCTGGGCGAAGATATCGAGGATCAGGCTGGTGCGGTCGACCACCCGGATTTCCAGGCGGCGTTCCAGGTTGCGCTGCTGGGCGGGCGACAGCGCGTGGTTGAAGATGACGATGTCGATACGCTCGGCCTTGCAGGCCATGGCGATCTCGTCGGCCTTGCCGCTGCCGACGAAGTGGGCGGGGTCGGGGCTGGCGCGCTTCGCCGTGATCGTGGTGATCGGGTCGGCGCCGGCGGAACGCGCGAGCAGCGACAGCTCTTCCAGGCTGGCATTGAAGTCGCCAGCACCAAAATCGATGCCGACCAGCGCTGCGCGCATGGTGGGAGTGCCGGGGGCGTCAGCCATCCTTACTCGGCTTCGGAGTCGAGGTTAAGGTTGACGGCACGGGCCGGCACGACGGTGGAAATGGCATGCTTGTAGACCATCTGGGTCACGGTATTACGAAGCAGGACGACGTACTGGTCGAAGGACTCGATATGGCCCTGCAGCTTGATGCCGTTGACCAGGTAGATGGAGACGGGGACGTGCTCCTTGCGCAAGGCGTTCAGGAATGGGTCTTGTAACAATTGCCCTTTGTTGCTCATAACAGCTCCGTAATGTTGTTGTAGTTTAAAAATTGTGGCGATTTGCCGGATTTCAAGTGTCAAGGCGACATTCCGCTGTGGCGAATGAAAAGCCCTAAGCTACTGTAACCTGTTTTGCCACTTTTTGTCGTACTGCTACGGTTATTTCTGTTCCTTGGCAAACGGGTTCTTCCCGCTCTTCAGTTCGATGCGCAGCGGGGTCCCGACGAGGTTGAACGTATCGCGGAAATGTTTCTCCAAGTAACGTTTGTACGGCTCGGTGACACCTTCCAGCGCATTGCCGTGGATGACGATAATCGGCGGATTCTGGCCGCCCTGGTGCGCATAGCGCATCTTGGGACGGATGCTGCCCTTGCGCTTGGGCTCCTGCTTCTCGATGGCTTCCTGCAGGGCGCGGGTAAGCTTCGGCGTCGACAGGTTGGTGGTGGCGGCCTTGTAGGCGCCCTCGACCGATTTCATCATTTGCGGAATGCCGGTGCCCTTCAGCGCCGAGATGAAATGGGTCTTGGCGAAGCCCAGGAAGTCGAGCTTGCGGTCGAGGTCGATCTTGACCTGGTCGCGCTGGTGCGACTGCAGGCCGTCCCACTTGTTGACCACGACCACGAGCGCCCTGCCCGCCTCCAGGATGAAGCCGGCGATGTGGGCATCTTGCTCGGAAATGTCCTGCTGCGCATCCAGCAGAAGGATGACCACGTTGGCGTCCGAGATCGACTGCATCGTCTTGACCACCGAGAATTTCTCGATGGCTTCGAAGATCTTGCCGCGGCGGCGGATGCCGGCGGTGTCGATCAGGGTGTATTTCTTGCCGTCGCGCTCGAACGGCACTTCGATCGAGTCGCGGGTGGTGCCCGGCATGTCGAAGGCGATCACGCGCTGCTCGCCGACCAGGGTGTTGATCAGGGTCGACTTGCCCACGTTCGGGCGGCCGACGATGGCGATCTTGATGCCGTGGTCCGGGTGTTCCGGTTCCTCTTCCTCGTCCGGGCGGTCGGCGAAGGCGATGTCGAGCGCCTCGCGCACCAGGTCGTGCACGCCGTCGCCGTGGGCGGCGGAGATCACGTAGGGATCGCCCAGGCCCAGCTCGTAGAAGTCGGCGGTCACGGAGGTGTACTTCATGCCCTCCGACTTATTGACTACGAGCATGACCTTGCGGCCGGCCTTGCGCAGGTAATCGGTGATGGTCTTGTCGTGCGGCGTCAGGCCCTGGCGGCCGTCGACGATGAACACGACCACGTCGGCTTCGGCGACGGCCTGGCGCGTCTGCAGCGCCATTTCGTGCATGATGCCTTCCTTGGCGACCGGTTCGAAACCGCCCGTGTCGATGACCAGGAAAGGACGGTCCCCGATCCGGCCTTCGCCGTAGTGACGGTCGCGGGTGAGACCAGGGAGGTCGGCCACGAGCGCGTCGCGCGAACGGGTCAGGCGATTGAACAGGGTCGATTTCCCGACGTTGGGACGACCTACGAGTGCGATTACCGGCTTCATGTACTTATTCTATTCGACCGCGATGGCGGTCACAGTTCCGTTTTGTGTTTGAAAAATCAGGTTCGAGCCGGCAACCAGCGGCGAACCCACGATGGGGCTGCCGTCGGTGGCGGCGCGCGCCAGGAAATTGCCGTCCTCGCGAGACAGGAAGTGCACGATGCCTTCGTAGTCGCCGACGGCCACCGCGCGGCCATACGACACGGGGGTCGAAAGGCGGCGGAAGGACAGCTTGTCGTTCTTCCAGCTCGACGAGCCGGTGTCGCGCGTGAACGCGTGCAGCGCGCCCTTGTCGTCGGCGGCGAAGACGAAGCGCTGGTCGACGGCCACGCCCACTTCGGACGACAGGTCGCGGTTCCAGCGCGGCGCGCCGGTGACCACGTCGTAGCAGCCCACGCGGCCCTGGTAGGACACGGCGCAGACGTCGTTCTCGAACAGCACCGGGGCGCCGCCGATGTCGGTCACGCGCTCCAGTTCGGTCGCGCCGCGCGACACGCCGACTTCGACGTCCCAGCGCGGTGCGCCGGTAGCCAGGATCAGCGAGGACAGCTTGCCGCCCGGCTGGGCGACGATGACGTCGTTGCCGGCCACGATCATGCCCGGCGCGTTACGCAGGGTAAGCGGCGGCGCGATCTTTTGCACGGTCCACTTCTTGTCGCCGTTCCTGGCGTCCAGGCCGACGATGCGGTTGTCGAGCGAGCGCGCCACCACGACGCCCTGGCTTACCACCGGGGCCGACAGCAGTTCGCTCGACAGCTGGGTCTTCCAGACGGCCTTGCCGTCCATGTCGAAGGCCAGCAGCTGGCCATCTTCGCCGCCGACCACGATCAGGTTGCCGTCGGTGCCGACGCCCGCGGTCAGGCCGGTGCCGGCCTTGATGCGCCACAGCACGTTGCCGCTGGCCGCTTCGACGCGCGCGATGTCGCCGTCGCCGCCGGCCACGACCACGGTGTTGCCGGTCAGCGCGGGCGAGAACTGGTAGCCGCGCGCCTTGCCGATGTCGAGCTTCCATGCGGTGCGCACGGCCATCGAGCCCTTCAGCTCCACCAGCTTGGCCGGCTGGTCGCCCTTCGGCTTCGATGCGAACGGGTTGAGCGAGTTTAAGGTCGAGCAGCCCGTCATCAGGGCCAGCACACCAACACCAACGAGCTTCCTGCTAATACGCATATTCTTTTACCTTGTTCCTGGATCGTAAAGGACGCAAGGCCCGGGGGGGGGGGGGGGGGGGGGGGGGGGGGGGGGGGGGGGGGGGAGGA